>NZ_RAWQ01000362.1:0-4926 GCF_003668965.1 Corallococcus sp. AB030 | reverse complement strand
GTCTGGAGATGGGTGCGCGCGGCGCCCGCGTCCGGGGGCAGGCCGTGGGTCAGGAGCGTCATCGCCGTGTCGAGCACGCGCTCCAGGCCCATGTCCTCCTCCCAGAGCACCCAGCGCATGCCCAGGAAGTCGCCAATGCCCATCAGGCAGTAGGCGAGCGCCTCTGGATCCATGCGGCGCACCTCGCCGGCCTCCATGGCCAGCGTGAGGCCGCGCACGTAGCCCTTGGCGAAGCGGTCGTAGTAGCGGCGATAGCAGTCCGCGTCCACGAACTCCGCCTGCCGCACCACGCGGTAGAGGTTGGGGTGCTGGCGCACGAACTGGAAGAAGGCGCGCAGGCCCTCGCGCTCCACTTCCAGGCGCGTGGTGCACGCGACCGTGGACTCCGCGATGAGGCGGCGCAGGCGCGCGCCCAGCTCGTCCACCACCTCCACGAAGATGGACTGCTTGTCCGGGAAGTACACGTAGAAGGTGCCCAGCGCGACGCTGGCCTTGCGCGTGAGGTCCGCGATGGACGCGCGCTCATAGCCCTTGTCGCCGAACACCGCCTCCGCTGCCTTCAACAACTTCTGCCGCGTCCGCTGACCGCGCGGCGTGACGGGGACTCGTTCTGAAGTTGAAGGGCGATTCATCTTTCAGGACGGGTAGCACCCGGCCGACCGCCCTGTCAAAAGCGGATGGATGGCTCCTTGCGTCAAAGACAGACACGGACGCGAGGCGTCAAACACCTCGCGTGCCATCCCCGGACCTTGAGCGGGGAAGTGTCCACCTCGCCCACCCCTCCCCGAGGGAGGACTGCCGCGGAGCCCGTCCGCCACCACCTTCCGCCTGGCTGCCTGGAGACTCGGGAGGTCGGGTAGGAGACCTTTCGCCGGCATCAACCATTTTGCATGCAAACGGACTTGCACTTCATGGCGGATGCATATAACTTCACCGTCGACTGACAGGTCCGCTTATAAAAATAAGGTTTTACACCCCATGGACCCCCTGGATTATCGCATCGTCGATATGCTTCAGCGCGATGGCCGGGCCACGCAGCTGGAGTTGTCACGTGGGGTGAAGCTGTCCCAGCCGGCGGTGGCGGAGCGCATCCGCAAGCTGGAGGAGAAGGGCATCATCACCGGCTACACGGCGCGCGTGGACGCGACGCAGCTGGGCAAGGACATCACCGCCTTCATCGGGGTGAGCATCGAGCACCCCAAGCACTTCGAGGGCTTCGCGCGGAAGGTGGCGGAGCTGCCGGACGTGCTGGAGGCCCACCGGGTCGCGGGGCAGGACTCGTACGTGCTGAAGGTGAAGACCGCGAATACGCGGACGCTGGACTCGCTGCTCGTGGAGACGCTGCGCACCATTCCAGGTGTGACCCGCACGAGCACCACCATCGTCCTGTCGACCCTGAAGGAAGACACGCACGTGCGTGTCCCCGATGAGCTGTTGAACGGAGAATGAACATGAGCGCGGACGCTATGAGTGCACCCCTGCCCCCTCCTCCGGCCTACCGGCTGTCCCAGCGCATGTCCCGGATGAAGACGTCCGCGGTGCGCGAAATCCTCAAGATCGCCGAGCGCCCCGACATCCTCTCCTTCGCCGGCGGCCTGCCCGCCCCGGAGCTCTTCCCCGTGGACGCCATCGCCAAGGCGTTCGAGGAGACCTTCGCCCGGGAGGGGCGCCCCGCGCTCCAGTACAGCACCACGGAGGGCTTCGCCCCCCTGCGCGAGTGGATCTCCTCGCACCTGGCGCGCAAGGGCCAGCACGTCCACGCGGACCAGGTGCTCATCACCAGCGGCTCGCAGCAGGGCCTGGACCTGGTGGGCAAGGTGCTGCTCGATCCGGGTGACCTAGTCGTGGTGGAGGACCCCAGCTACCTGGCGGCGCTCCAGACCTTCGGCGGCTACGAGGTGGAGTTCGCCACCGTGCGCAGCGACGACGCCGGCATGGACACGGACGACCTGGCGGCACTGCTGAAGAAGCGCGTGCCGAAGCTGCTCTACGTCATCCCCAACTTCCAGAACCCCAAGGGCACCACCCTGTCCCTGGAGCGCCGCAAGGCCCTGGTGCGGCTGGCGCAGGAGCACCGCTTCATCATCCTGGAGGACGACCCGTACGGCGAACTGCGCTTCAAGGGCGTGCACCTGCCGTCGCTGGCGTCGATGGACGACCAGGGCGTGGTGCTGTCCCTGTCCACCTTCTCCAAGACGCTGGCCCCCGGCCTGCGCCTGGGCTGGGTGACGGGGCCGCGCCCGCTGCTCAAGTCGCTGACCATCGCCAAGCAGGCCACGGACCTGCACACGGCCACGCTCGCCCAGCGCGCCACCGCGCTGCTGCTGGAGACCTTCGACTACGCGGGCCACATCCAGGCGCTGATGCCCGTCTACTCCGAGCGCGCCACCGCGATGCTGGCCGCGCTGGAGGCCCACATGCCGAAGGGCACGAAGTGGACCCGGCCGGACGGCGGCATGTTCCTCTGGGTGGAGCTGCCCCAGGGCCTGGACGCGGCCACGCTGCTGCCCCGCGCCGTGGAGCAGAAGGTCGCCTTCGTCCCCGGCGCGCCCTTCTTCGCCAACGACCAGAAGCCCCAGTTCATGCGCCTGAACTACTCCAACCGCCCGCCCGACCTCATCAACGAGGGCATGCGCCGGCTGGGCTCTGTCATCGCCGACGCGCTGTAGCCGTCCCCCGCGCCCCCAACGCACCGCGTCGGGGGTCCGGGGCTCATGAGAAGTTGAAGCTTGATTCAGGTTTCAGCCTCCGCGGCGCTGGCCAGCGCCCGTGCGGTGTGCGTACCCTGCGCGCGTTTTTCGGACACGCCCAAGGAGAGGCACATGCAGCTGAAGGACCTGAAGATCATCGTGACGGGTGGCGCGCAGGGCATGGGCGCGCACTTCGCTCAGCGCATCCACGAGGCGGGCGGCCAGGTGGCCGTTGGCGACGTCAACGAGGAGAAGCTCGCGGCGCTGCCGGCGGGCATCCACCGCCGCAAGCTGGACGTGTCCAACGAGCAGGACGTCACGGACTTCGTGCAGTGGGCCCACGGCGCCATGGGCGGCCTCAACGGCCTCATCAACAACGCGGGCATCCTGCGCGACGCGCTGCTCGTGAAGAAGGACCGCACCACCGGCCAGGTGAAGAAGCTGTCCACGGCGGACTGGAACGCCGTCATCGGCGTGAACCTCACCGGCGCCACGCTGATGGTGCGCGAGGTCGTCACGAAGATGGTGGAGACGGACCAGCGCCCCGGCGTCATCGTGAACATGTCGTCCATCGCGCGGCACGGCAACCGCGGCCAGTCCAACTACGTGTCCGCCAAGGCCGCGCTCGCCGCCAACACCGTCACCTGGTCGCGCGAGTTCGCGCCGTTCGGCATCCGCGTGGGCGCCATCGCCCCGGGCATGATTGAAACGCCCATGACGCAGGGCATGAACCAGAAGGCCCGCGACGCGCTGGTGGCCGCCATCCCGGTGGGCCGCATCGGCGAGCCGGAGGACATCTGGGTGGCCGTGAAGTTCATCGTGGAGTGCGACTACTTCAACGGCCGCACCATCGACGTGGACGGCGGTCACAACTTCTAGGCCGTCCGCTGTATCCGCGCCCCGGACTTCAGGCGCTCTTGCGCTTCCGGGGCGCGGCACGCGTGGGCTTCACGTCCACCCAGCGCTCCGCCCACTTGCCCAGCTCGTCGATGACCTTCCAGAACGCCTGACCCTTCTCCGTCAGGCGGTACTCGGAGCGGATGGGCGGGCCCGGGTCCACGTGGCGCTCGAGGATGCCCTCGGCCTCCAGGTCCTTGAGCCGCTCCGACAGGACGCGCTCGCTGATGGTGCCGATGCGCGCCGTCAGCTCCCCGAAGCGGCACGGCCCGTCCATCAGGATGCGCAGGATGACGCCCGTCCAGCGCCGCCCCAGCAGGTCGGCCGCCGACAGGAACCGCGCACACAGCGGGCTTGAGTCGTCATGCATCGTGCCACCTCCGCTCCGAGTATAGCGCCCGCCCCTTTCCACCGGCACTTACTTACTTTTTGGAAGTTACTTGCGAAATAAAAGTGACGCGGATAGCCATGGGGTGTTCGCAACGGAGGACATCACGCATGGCGACGACGAACACGGCCCTGGACACGGACTCGCTGGAACAGCTCTTCACGGAGGCCCGCACGCACTCGGGCTGGCAGGACCGGCCGGTGACGGACGAGACGCTGCGCCGCATCTACGAGCTGGCGCGCATGGCGCCCACCGCGGTCAACAGCCAGCCGGTGCGCCTGGTGTTCGTGAGGAGCCGCGAGGCCAAGGAGCGGCTCAAGCCCGCGCTGTCCCCGGGCAACGTGGACAAGACGATGCAGGCGCCGGTGACGGTCATCGTGGCGTACGACACCGCGTTCCACGAGCAGATGCCCAAGCTGTTCCCCGCGCGCGACATGAAGAGCGTCTTCGCGGCCATGCCCCAGGAGGCGCGAGAACAGTCGGCCTTCATGAACGGCACCCTGCAGGGCGGCTACGTCATCCTGGCGGCCCGCGCGCTGGGGCTCGACTGCGGCCCCATGGGCGGCTTCGACAAGGCCAAGGTGGACGAGGCCTTTCTCCAGGGCACCGGCTGGAAGTCGAACTTCCTCATCAACCTGGGCTACGGCGACCCGGCGAAGCTCTTCCCGCGCAACCCGCGTCTGTCTTTCGAGGACGCCTGCCGGATGGACTGACACCGTCCAATCCCAGACAGGGCATTGGTCCCTCCGTTCAATGGCATCAGGCGGCCACAATCCTGAGTTTCTAGGTTAATCAGGAAGAAGCTGCCCCGCCGTCAGTTCCACAGGGGTGAACGCGGCAAGCGAGCCTCTTCCCGGTGCGACAGCGCAGGCGCCCAGACGCGGGTGCTCGCCTTTCGCAAGGCGGCTTAGACCGCTGGAGGGCCGTCTTCCGTTACAAGGGGGGCGGGAC
>NZ_RAWQ01000361.1:0-4958 GCF_003668965.1 Corallococcus sp. AB030 | reverse complement strand
GGAGAGCCGCGGCACGCAGCGCCACTCCCTGCTGCCCGCCGCGGCGGAGCAGCCCTGTCAGGAGGCGCCGCTGCCCGGCAGTTAGCCGCACGCCCTGCTGGGGCCTCTTCCGGCGCACGCTGCTCATCACCAACGCAGCGTACCCCTGAACGGAATTACTCCGGTTGGCTTAGCGGATGGGCCGATGCGTCCGCGCTTCGCCGCGCCATGCTGCGAGAGCACTGCTATCAGAAGCTACCGGCAAATGGAGAGGAATGAAGCCAATCTAGAAATCAGGCGGGGTAAACCGTCGAAACCAGATGGATGTCCCTTCCTGACGGATACCCGGCGACAGGTGTGTTCAAACTTGAGAGCGTGGACCCAACCAACGAGCAATGGAGTTTTATCTAACCGCTCCAGCCCGAGAACAAGCCGCTTCTGAGTTCGACTTGAGCCGGGAATAGAGAGCAAAGTGGGATTGAACCACTTCGAGAGCCTCACTTGGCGAGGATCTCATAGCCGCGCCACCCTTTGCATGGTGGCCCATGGTGTCCTCGCGGCCCGTCCCGAAGCTGAACAAGCACTACTTAAACGATCAATCCAAGCGCCTTCAAGCTTTGATGGTACTTAGACAACCGCCCCAAGACCGTATTCAGTGTCGCATACCCGGTCCCTTTCGGTCCCTGGGGCTTGTCGATCAGGGTTCCGCTTCCATCACCCGAAGAGTTCCGCCAGTAGAACAAATTCCTGGGATCATTCGCCAAGTTGTAGATTAAATCATCGATCTGCTTGTTCAAGTTTGTTTCCAAGTACCAGGACACACCGTTTACATTGCCGACCGAAGAGAAATCGACAGCCGGAACTCCTTCCACCGTGAAACTCCAGTCGTCATTAGTGACATTGAAGTCGGAATTCGTAAAGGTTTCAGTCTTGGGCAGCTTCGACTTGAGCCCTTCCATCCAAGCGACTGCTTTTCCCACAGTGGCCTGAGCTTTTATATTTCTGATGATCTCGCTACAGATCGAGGAGTAGGGCACGTAATGATTGCAAACTCGGCATCCGTCATTCACTGCGTCTTGCGAATTGTTGTAGCCACTCAGGTAGGCGGCCAGCTTGCGATTCGTATCATTGTGCATAACGCGCACGTGAGCTACTTCCACAATGACATCATTTGCTGTCCGGACGCCTGAACTGTAACTAGCGGCCGTGAGTCTCTGGATCGCGCCTCCCCCCCCACCGCGGCCTGCCTGCAGGTACAGCGGGACGCCCCCGCTCATCAGCGCGTTGCTAGCGATCTGGGCGGATGGCGCCAAGTTCGCCTGGATGGCGCCGGGCAATGCCGCCTGCTGTCCCAGGCGGTCCGCTTCGGCTTCGAGCGCCCGGTCCTGCACGACCGAGATCCCGTGGCCGGACCCGCGCACCCGACCTTGCCGTTGCTGGACAACATGGGCGAGTTCGTGTCCCAAGAGCTGTAGGCCCTGGTTCGAATTGGGCTGGTAGCTGCTGGGCGAAAAATAGATGTCGTCACCCATGGTGAAGGAGACTGCACCGATCCGTGCCGCCTGCGGGCCAATATGGATCCGGACTGCGGAGAAGTCAGTGCGGAATGCCATTTCCATTCTGGCAAGCACCGCCTGCGGAAGCCGTGTGCCGCCGCCGCGCCCTATGCCGATTTGGACGGGATCAATATCGAAGCTACGGCTTGCACCGTGAAACTGAACCCCGCCTGGGAGCGCCCGTGCCTGCGCCGTCCAGGTCCGTCCCGCGATGCCGGGGTTCGATGGTCCCAGAACGCGTGGTGTCGTTGCCGTGAGCGGCGGGCGTGCCTCGCCACTGAAGAAGTATCCTTGGATTACCCGTCCGCTCATGAGTGGTCTCCCGTGCCTTTCATCGCCTTGAGGGTGGAGTGGCGGCGCCGCGTTCAGTTCGACGCCAGCTGAGGTCTTGTCGATCGACATCTGCGGCAACCGGCTTCAGCCAATGGGCCTCCGGTAGGAATGAGCACGTGGCATGCCAAGCACGGTCGGCGGTGGGGACGAGCGAGGAGTTCCGCGCAGCGGCAACTTCTTGCCGACGGACCTTGCCGGGTAACCCGTCTCCGGCAACTTCTTGCCGACGCGTGAGTGCCTCTCCTCTGCGGTGACGCTGGCCCGCGCCTTGCTCCTGTCAGGAAGTGTCCGGGACCGCACTCACCTCCCCGGCCGCTGAGAAAAGACAGACCTCATGAACCGCCGGCTCCAGCGCCGGCCGCTGGCCCTCTGCGTCCTGGCCCTCTCCCTGACGAGCTGTGTCTCGTCTGGCACCGGGCTGACGGTCCAGATCCGCCTGCGGCCGGACGCCAATGACAACAGCCCCGTCCCGCTCTCCCTGCTCCTCGTCTACGACCCCGCCGTGCTCGAGCAGCTGCTCGCCGTCGGCGCGACGCAGTGGTTCGTCGGGCGCGAGCAGTTCCTGCGTGACCACGCCGCGGACGTCCACGAGGAGTTCTACGAGCTGGTCCCCGACCAGTCGCTCCCGGAGTTCCGGCGCTACGTCCCCGCCCACACCGCCGGCGGCCTCGTCTTCGTCGGCTACAGCGCGGAGGGCGAGCACCGCTACCGGTTCGACCCCTCGCGGGCCCTCCAGCTGGAAGTCCGCGCGAACCACCTCTGCCTGACCCAGCCCGAGCTCCAGGGGGAATGCCATGAGCCATGACGACACGATTCCGCCCCCCATCCACTGGTCCGACGGAATGCTGCTCATGCCGCAGCACTTCCAGCAGCAGGCGCATCACCACGAGGAATCCCTCCGCCACCACCTGCGCCTGCTCAATCCCTTTCACTGGGGCGTGCGGCGGCTGTCCTTCGATGCGCAGGCCCTCGCGGAGGGCTCCTTCCGCGTCCAGGAACTGGAGGCCGTGTTCGAGGACGGCCTCACGGTGCGCTACCCGCCGCCCAAGACGGACGCCGGAAGGAAGCCCGCGGGCCTGACGCTGGACCTCGGCGCGCTCCGGGAGCGCGCCAGCCAGCAGCCGGTGACCCTCTTCCTGGCGGTCAGCGCCGACAAGCGCTCGGGGACGAGCGGCCTCTACGCCCGCTTCGAGGCCCAGCCCATCAGCCAGGTGCGCGACGAGCACACGGGCGACGGGGATGCCCACCTCACCGTGCTCCATCCCCGCCTCCTGCTCCAGGCCACCGATGCCACCCCGGGCTACAGCCGGCTGCCGCTGGTCGCCATCCAGTGCGTCCAGAACAAATTCCGCGTGGTGGATGGCGACGTGGCCCCCCGCATCTCCACGGACGAGAGCACGCCGCTCTGGATGCGGTGCGCTCAGCTGGCGAAGAACCTCCGTGGCCGGGCGGCCAGCCTGGACGACAGCATCCGCGCCGCCAGCGCCGACACCGAGCGCGCCCTCGTCCATGAACGCGAGCGGCTGCTCCACCACCTGGTGGCGGGCCTCCCCGCCTTCGAGGCGCTGCTCGCCACCGAGCCCCATCCCTTCACGCTCTACCTCGGGCTCTGTTCACTCGCCGGGCAGCTGGCCGCCATCGGCCACAGCCGGATTCCTCCTCCCTTCGAGCGGTACTCGCACGCGTCGCCAGGGGCCGCCTTCAACGAGGTCATCGACTTCATCCGCGTGAGCCTCGACCAGGGCGTCTCCGACCTCTTCACGGCCATCCCGTTGCGGCAGCTTCAGGACCGCTTCTCCACGCAGGTGGAAGCGGACTGGATGGACCGCGAGTGGGTGATTGGCATCCAGGGCACGCCGGGGACGACCGAGCGGCAGTTGCTGGACTGGATGCGCGGCGCGCGCATCGGCCCTGAAACCCAGCTCAAGGGCCTGCGTGAGAAGCGCAGCGTGGGCGTGCCCCGCGTGCAGGTGAACCAGTGCCGGGGACTGCTCGCGCCGCGCGGCACGCTCCTGTTCTCGCTCACCCCCGAGCCCGGCCTGCTCGAGTCCCGGCAACCGCTGGCGGTGGAGAACCCGCGCGATCCCGAGCACCCGCGTCCGCTCGCGCCCCCCGCCCAGCTCACCCTCTTCGTCGGTCCCCGCACCAAGCCCTCCTGACACCACCGCCCAGGCCATGTCCTCCTCCCTTCCCACCGAGTACCAGCCGCACCGCGCGCCCCTGCTCGAACAGGCCCGGGAGTTCCTCAGCGAGCTGCTGCGGCTCAAGCAGACGCTCGCAGAGGCTCCAGCGCCCGACCCCGACAGCGACGAGCCCGCGCCCGAGGACGACCCCTTCGCGAGGGTTCGCACGGCGATGGTGGAGAAGCTGGAGCGCCTGGGCTCCCACCGCTCCCGTGGGAAGGAGGACGCCCAGGAGATCCGGCCGGAGGAGGTCCGCTACGTCCTGGCCGCCTTCACCGACGAGGTGCTGATCCAACACGCCTGGCCGGGACGGGACGCTTGGAGCAGCGCCCTGCTGGAAGAGGAGCTCTTCGGCACCCACGTCGCGGGGGATCAGCTCTTCACCGACATCGAAGCCCTGCTGCGGGAGGCGGACGCGGCCCGGGTGGAGATGGCCGCGGTGTACCTGCTGGTGCTGTCGCTCGGCTTCCAGGGGCGCTTCCGGGACAGGGACGCGGGCACCCAGCTGCGCAAGCTGCGGCGGCGGCTCTTCGCGTTCGTCTTCCGGCGGGAGCCGGGCTCGCGCGAACCCGCCCACCGGCTGCTGCCCCAGGCCTACGCGCACACGTTGGACGGCAAGCACGAGCGGCGCCTGGCGTCCCTGCGGCCCTGGGCGTGCGCGCTGGCCGCGGTCGTGGGGCTCGGCGTCGTGGCCGGGAACGTCATCGTGCGGCGCGAGACGCGCGGCCTGCGGGCCTCCCTGGACCGCATCCTCGCGCACGGCGAGGTGCCGCGATGAGCGCGCTCGAATCCTTCGTCGTGGGCTGCGTCCCGATCGTGCTCGCCGCGCTCGGCCAGGGCGTGCGGCTCTGGATGAAGAACCAGGCGGAGCAGGCGGCGGCGCGGCTCGTGGCGGCCGCCTCCACCC
>NZ_RAWQ01000360.1:0-5032 GCF_003668965.1 Corallococcus sp. AB030 | reverse complement strand
CACGAGTGCAGGTGCTGGATCCGACACCGTCGCCACCACGGGCGGCACGGTGGAGCTTTCTGCCCGCGGGACTTCAGGCACGCGCCGGACCTGTGTCCACCAGACGCCACCGCCCAGCGCCAGCAGCGCCGCGCCCCCCACCGCGAGCCCCACCCATGGCGAGCGGGAGCGGCGGACCGGCGCGACCTCGGCCGTGGGCACATCCGGTGCCTCTTCTTCCTGGGACTCGCGCGTGATGATGCCCGGCGCGGGGGAAGGACGGGGCGTCTTGATGGCCCGGAGGTGGGGGACCGTGGGGATCTGGTCTGGCGTCGCGGGGTTCCGCCACGCCTTGAGCTCCTCCAGGAAGTCATCGGGAACCGCCAGCTCCCGGCCTTCGTTCAGCAGGTCTCCCCGGAACAGCACGCGCAGCAGGTGCGCGAGGCTCAACGACGAGAAGCGGGGATGATTCGCATACAGGAACCCCGCCAGCGCATCCCCGAACGCGTGACTGGTGGCGAAGCGCTGCGCCGGGTCCGGGCTCAGCGCCTGGAGGACGATGCGGTTGAGCGCCTCCGGCAGGTCCGGTCTCAGCTGGCTCAACGGTGGAATCTCGCCGTGAGCAATCTTCATCATCACGACATGCGGCGGACCATCCACGGGCAACCGGCCGCACAGCAACTCATACAGCACCACGCCGGTGGCCCAGACGTCCGTGCGCGCATCCACGTCCTCTCCGCGCGCCTGCTCTGGAGAGAAGAAGAGGTACTTGCCCTTCACCACGCCGGGTGCCGTCTTGAAGCCACGCAGCAGCTGCGCCTTGGCGATGCCGAAGTCGACGATCTTGACCTGGCCCTCGTAGCTGACGAGCACGTTGTCCGGAGAGATGTCGCGGTGGACGATGCCCAGCGGCTTGCCGCTGCTGTCCGTGCGCGAGTGCGCGTAGTGCAGGCCCCGGCACATCTCCATCGCGATGAAGACCGCCACGGGAATCGGCAGGGCGGGCAGCCCGCTGCGCATCGCGCGCTTGAGCACCTTGTCGAGCGGCTTGCCGTCGACGAACTCCATGGCGAGGAAGTACTCGCCCTCCACCTGTCCGAAGTCGAAGACCTGGGCGACGTTGCCGTGGGACAGCGTGGCGGAGATGCGCGCCTCGCTGATGAACATGGAGATGAAGGCCTCGTCGTCCGCGTACTCCGGAAGGACCTTCTTGATGAGCACGGGCTTGGTGACGCCCGCCGCGCCCACCAGCTGGGCATGCCACGTCTCCGCCATGCCGCCCCGGCCCAGCCAGGACACCAGCTCATACCTTCCGAAGGTGTCCCCCGCGTCGAGCGTCATGAGACGTCTACTTTAGCCCCAGAATCCCAGGAGCACCGAATAGACGTCTTCGCGTCTGTCCAACCCTGTGTGTAGGTTGGAACCTCACCCCGGTCAGGGCGACGGCTGCGCGGCCCCGGCGGCGAGCGTGACGTACAGGCGGCCCAGTTCGGTCAGCTCACCCGAGGCGCCCAGCAGGTTGATGGAGGGGATTTCATTGTTGCGGCCGGAGAACCACGCGTAGCGCTCGATGGAGGGCTCCGTCTCCAGATAGCCAATGGCATCCACCATGTACTTCTTCTGCACGTCCACGGTGATTTCGTTGTGCGGCCGGTCGCCGCACGCGAACTCCGTCAGCCAGAGCGGCTTGTTGTACTTCTTGAACTGCCCCACGTACCACTTGAGCGCGCTCAGGTCGCACGCGTACCAATGGATGGCAATGGCATCCACCTGACAGTTCGCGCAGGCCTTGAAGAAGGCATCCAGGTACACCACGGGGTCGGTGAAGGTGACGCCGTCCTCCGACACGCAGTCGCCGCAGTAGTTCACCGCCGGGGACACCAGCTTGAGTCCCTTGCGGCGGGCCACCTCCTCCAGCACGGGCCAGAGCGCCGCGGCCTGGCGGGGCGTCTTGTTCGCCTGCGACTTGAAGTTGGGCTCGTTGAATCCCAGCAGGACCTGCGCGCCCGCCGGAATCTCCGATTCGAGCTGGGCCACCGTGGGCGTGCCGCCCCAGGCCATGGGCACGAAGGAGACCTTCTCCGAGACGTAGACGCTGGCGGCGCCGCTCTCCGGCTTGGGCGACCAGTTGTACCACCAGCTCATCCCCGGGGAGAGCGCCTTCAGGTCCTCCGCCGAGTGATAGCCATACCCGAGGCCCCGCTTCGCGCTCTTCGTCACGCCGGGCGTTTGATCATCTGGCTTTGAGGGCTCCCCGGCCGCGGGGTCGCACGCCACGAGCGGCGACAGCAGGACGGCCAGGGACAGCGCGACGGGGATCCGGAGGGAGGGGCGCATGGCCAGGGACTCTACGCCCTTCACGTCGGGTGGGCGTCGAGCCCTGGCGTCACGCGGCCTTCACGTCACGGCGCCAGCCGGGGCCACGAGGCGGGGCTCGCCCACGTCGCGCCACCACGGCGTCACACCCTCCACGCGCGAGGGCTCCAGGCTCCGGCCCAGGCCCGGCGTGAAGAGGCGCACCTGCTGCTCCGTGGCCAGCTTCACCAGCGTCTCCACGGGCTCGTCCCACGCGTGCAGCGCCAGGTTGAAGGTGCCCCAGTGCACCGGCATCAGCGTGCCGCCGCCCAGCATGGCGTGCGCCTTGAGCGCGTTCTCCGGGCCCAGGTGGATGCCGCCCCAACTCGGGTGGAACGCGCCCACCTCCAGCATCACCAGGTCGAAGGGGCCGCATCGCCGGCCAATCTCCTCGAACTCTGTCGTGAGGCCGGTGTCGCCGCTGAAGAACAGCCGGTGCTTGTCCGTGGTGAGCACCCACGACGCCCACAGCGTCTTGTTGCGGTCGCCCAGGCCGCGGCCGGAGAAGTGCTGCGAGGGCGTCGCGCGGAAGGCCACCGGGCCCACGCGGTGCTCCTCCCACCAGTCCAGCTCGGTGATCAGCTCCGGCGCCACGCCGAAGGACTCCAGGTGGCGCCCCACGCCCAGCGCGGTGACGAAGGGCACCCGCCGCTTCGCCAGCGCCCGGATGGTGCTCCGGCACAGGTGGTCGAAGTGGTCGTGCGACACCAGCACCGCGTCCAGGTCCGGCAGCGCGTCCAGCGGCACGGGCGTGGCGTGGAAGCGCTTGGGGCCCGCGAAGGACACGGGCGAGACCCGGTCGCCGAAGACGGGGTCGGTCAGCACGCGCGCCCCGTCCACCTCCAGCAGCATCGTGCTGTGGCCCAGCCAGGTGACGCGCAGGCCGGTGTCCGGCGCGCGGGTCCAGGCGCCGCGCGGATCCTCCACCGGCAGCGGCGCGGGCGGCGTGCGCTGCGCGCCTCCGAAGAAGTATTCGCCCAGCAGGGGCAGCGCGTTCCCCTGGAGGCCGGCCCCCACGGGGGCGGTGTTGCGGAAGCCGTGACCCTCGAACTGACGGGAGGCCCGGCTGCGTTCGAGGCGGAGTCCCGCGCTGCGCGCGCTGTCGCTGACGGTGGGCATGAGAAGGTGTCTAACACCCACGCATCCGCCGGGCACGGCCACCCGCCTGGAGACCAGGCGGGGAGGCCCCATGCGCCTACTGTGCGTCTTCCGGCGCCACGCAGGCGTTGCTGAGCTGGGTGGACCAGAGCTGCGCGTTCAGCGTGTCGTCATAGGCGCTGAAGTAGACGCGGCTGCCCAGGCGGAAGAACTCGCGCGGATAGGAGGAGCCTCCCTGGGCCGGCGCGGCGATGTCCTTGAGGCGGCGCGTCCCGGCCCCCGTGCCGTTGCTCACCCAGGGTTCGATCCCGTCGGTGACCTGATAGGCGCTGAAGAAGACCAGGTTGTCCGCCGCCGCGTACACCGGCGAGCTGTACTCGTCCGACAGGCTGAGCGGCCGGCGCAGCAGCGTGGTGCCCCCGGCGGTGCCGTTCGTCACCCACAGCTGCGTGTCGCGCGGCGCGGGGCCGTTGCTGCCAATGGCCACGGCGAAGTACAGCTTCTTGCCACCCGGCACCTGGCTCACGGCATCGATGTATGGGAACGCCTCGCCCTGCGACGCGTAGTCATTGGGCAGGGTGACCACGGGCTCCGGGTTCCCGCCGGTGAGGGGCACCCGGTAGATGACCATGTACTGGGTGCTGTAGGACGTCGTCGTGACGTACGCGTACGTGCCCAGCGCGCCCAGCACTCGCATCCCGCGCGTGGAGCCGAAGGACGCCAGCCGCACCGTGCCGGCCGCCGTGCCGTCCGTCTTCCACAACTCCTGCAGGCCGCTGGGCTCATCCAGCTTGAAGAGGGTTTGCGCGCCGGTGGGGCGCACGTCGTTCGGGTAGGTGTCGGGGCCCGCGTCCAGCCGCTTCAGCTGGAAGGTGCCCGCGGAGGTGCCGTCCGTCCGCCACAGGGAGGTGGCGCCCTGGAGTTCGCGCACGAAGAACTGCAGCGCGTTGCCCTGCTTCGCGTCCAGGTAGCTCACGTCCACGCCGGTGCCGAAGTCGCGCACTCGCACCGTGCCCGCGCCGGTGCCGTCCGACCTCCACAGCTCATAGCGCGTGGCGGACGCCGTGGCGTCGTACGTCTCCTTGAAGAAGACCAGCGTGGAGCCGGCCGCCGTCAGGTGCGTCAGGTACGAGTCCTCCACGCCCGGCGTCAGGTCCTTCACCATCCGGGTGCCGGCCGTCGTCCCGTTGCTCACCCACAGCTCGGCGCCGTGCGTCGCGTCCGGCGCCTGGAAGAAGAGCTGCGCCGGGGTGGCGGTGAGCTGCGACAACAGCGGCGTCCAACTGCCCGCGGTCGCCGGGAAGCCCTTCACCTCCGTGGTGCCCGCGTCCGTGCCGGTGCTCCGCCACAGGCCGCGGCGGCTATCCTCGTCGTTCACCGCGAAGTGCAGCGTCCCCTGGAAGTCCACGAAGCTGCCCGGCCCCATCGCGAAGCGCGGGATGCCCAGCTCCGAGGGAGGCAGGATGCTTTTCACCCGCTGGGTGCCCGCGGCGGTGGGAAGGCAGAGGCCCTCGGCTGTCACCTCTGGGGCCGAGGTGGGTTCCTGTGCGAGTTCCGCCTCCGTCAGTTCCTCGGGAAGCGCCCCGCCGCAGCCCACCCC
>NZ_RAWQ01000035.1:0-58035 GCF_003668965.1 Corallococcus sp. AB030 | reverse complement strand
GCCGGCGGAGGTGCCAGCGGAGCCTCGGCCGGAGCCCGCGGAGACTCTGGTGGGGGCGGCGGCGTCTGGGCCGGGGCCGACGAGGAGACAACGAAGGAAACGACGGCGACTGCCCAGGTCGGTGCACCCATGAGGACGAAGACTCCCGGAGGAACGTGCGAAGAGGTGCGGCGGTCGACCATGCCAGCGGGGGAGTGGAACCTCCCCGCCGGCCCGGAAGACCGCCGCCGACCGCGACTGCGTGAACGCCTACTACTGCGCCTCGGCGGCGCCCGCGATGACGATCTTCCCGTCGGCCTGCACGGCGATGGCGCGAGCGGCCTCGTCCAGCTTGCCGGCGATGACGTTCACCGTGACGATGCCACCCGTGCCGAAGGTGGTGTCGCGCGTGCCGTCCAGGTTGAAGCGCGCGACGGCGAAGCGGTTGTCACCGCCCTCGGTGACGAAGCCCGCCGCGTACACCTTGTTGTCCGGGCCGAACGTCACGCCCCAGAAGCGGTCGTTCTCCGTCTCGGAGAAGGGCACCGCGCCCACGAACTCCGTGCCCGTCGTCATGTTGCGGATGAGCAGGATGGCGTCGTCGTCCTGGCTGCCACCGGCGCGGTAGCCCGCGGCGGCCACGTACTCCTCGTCCCCCACGTCCTTCTTCTCCACGTCGAAGAAGGCCTCGTCCGGACGGTCGAAGGAGTAGAGCTTGTAGCCCTCGGTGAAGCCGTCCACTGTCGCCGGCTGGCCGTTCGCCGTCAGCACCACCGCCAGGGCATCGATCTGGCTGGGGCCCCGGGTCGCGCTGCCCACCATGAACACGCGGTCGTCCTTCAGTGCCACCGCGTCACGGCCGCGGTCGTTGTCGCCGGCCAGGTCCAGGATGAACGCGCCGTTCACGCCGAACGTGGTGTCCAGCGCGCCCGTCGCGGTGTAGCGGAACGAGATGAGGTCCACCTTGTCGCCGGACACGCCCGCCGCGCGGCCGTAGCCGGTGGTGATGTAGTCGCCCGTGGACAGCTGCACCGCGGCGTAGGCCTCGGAGATGCCCCACTCCTTGGTCGGGTCGTTCGTGGCGAACGGCGCCGAGTTCAGCACGCCCTTGGAGCCGAAGGTGTTGTCCACCGTGCCCGTGTCGTTCAGGCGCAGCATCACAATGCGATTGGCGGACTGCGCGCCCACGCCCGAGGGCTGCGACAGGTAGCCGGCGGACATGATCTTCCCGTCCGCCTGCACCAGACCGTGGCGGGCGGAGTCACCCAGACCGCCGATGTCCAGCGCGTAGAAGCCCTTCTTCGCGTTCGCGGCCGGGGACGCGTTGAAGGTCTCGTCCAGCGCGCCGTTGGTGGTGATGCGGGCGACCACGCGGTCGGTGTCCGTGCGCGTGCCTTCCGCCTTCTTGGTGGCGAACACCACCAGCCGGTCCTGCGCGTCGCGGCTGACGCTCCACATGGCGTCGCGCACCGTGCCGGCGCCCGTGCCCAGGCTCACGCGCGAGATGCCGTTCGAGGCATAGCTGGTGTCCACCGAGCCATTGGTGTTCAGCCGCACGAACGCCAGGTCCGTGTCCGGCGTGACCGTGCCGGCGTCCGTGCCCGCGTCGGTGTTCGTGCCCGCGTCGGTGTTGGTGCCCGCGTCGGTGTTGGTGCCCGCGTCCGGCGTCGGAGTGGGCTCTTCGTCATCACCACACCCACCCATGTAGGTCGCGGTCAGGCCCAGAACCAGCATGCTGGGCAGCAGCTTCGTGATGCTCCGGTGCTTCCTCTGATTAGTCATTTTCGACCCTCGGGTAGGGGATGAGTGAAATATGAGAGGGATTCTCATTTTGGCTGGCCGTAAATGAGAGGCGTCTCATTTGTGGTGGCGAATCTGAGAACGATTCTCATTTTCATGCGCGTTTCGGGGCGGTGAGTAGACTGCGAGTCCTTCGAAGTCAAGACGACATCCCAGTTTCGATAATAATTGTCATTCGCAACTTTGATTTGATACTCGCGGATCCCATGACTGTCTTCAAAGCCCGTCCTGATGCGCCCTCCCGGCTGGGAGTGAGGGCCCTGGCATTCACCGCGGTGCTGTGTGTGGCGTGCAGCGACAACAAGCCCAAGCCGGTGGAGCCTGGCCCCGGGGACGGCGGCACGGACGTGCGCGCGCAGCTGTTGAGCGCCGCGGGCGAGTGCATCCTGGGGACGGCGCGGGAGTTCCTGCCCAAGGCCACGGCGCTCCAGACCGCGACGGCGGCGTTGCGGGACGCGCCGGACGCGGCGGCGCGGACGGCGGCGCGCACGGCGTTCCACGAGGCGATGGACGTCTGGCAGGTGATGGAGCCCATGCAGGTGGGGCCCGCGGCGCCGCGCAGCAGCCCGGGCGGCGCGGAGATCCGCGACAACATCCACTCGTTCCCGCTCTACAACCGGTGCTCCATCGAGGAGCAGCTCGTGTCCAAGGGCTACGAGTCGGCCAGCTTCTCCTCCAGCCTGGTGACGCGGCGCGGGTTCCTGGCGCTGGAGTACCTGCTCTTCTACGAGGGCGCGGAGACGGCTTGTGGGCCGAACTCCGTCATCGTGGCGCAGGGGACGTGGGCGGCGCTGTCCGCGGACGACCGGGCGGCGCGCAAGCGGGCCTACGCGGCGGTGGTGGCGGCGGACGTGCACAAGCACGCGCAGGCGCTGGTGACCGCGTGGGCGCCGGAGGGCGGCAACTTCCTGAAGACGCTGGCGACGGCGGGCTCCGGCAACGCGGTGTTCCCCTCGACGCAGGTGGCGCTCAACGCGATGAGCGACGCGCTCTTCTACGTGGAGCGAGAGGGCAAGGACCAGAAGCTGGCGCGGCCGCTGGCGCTGCGCGACTGCTCGTCGTCCATCTGCCCGGAGCTCTTGGAGTCGCAGTTCGCGGGCCGCTCGAAGCAGAACCTGCGTCAGAACCTGGTGGGCTTCCGCCGCCTCATGGACGGCTGCGGCCCGGACTTCACGGGCCCGGGCTTCGACGACGTGCTGGCGGCGGTGGGCGCGGAAGGCGTGGCCACGCGGATGCGCCAGGAGGTGGTGGAGGCCGACGCGGCGCTGGTCGCGGTGGAAGAAGCAGACCTCGCTCAGGCGCTGGTGCAGGACAAGCCGTCGGTGATGACGGTCTACAACGACTTCAAGGGCATCACGGACACGCTCAAGACGGACTTCATCACCACGCTGGACCTGGAGCCGCCCGCGGGCCTCGAGGGAGACAATGACTGACGTGGCTGGCGGCGGGAGCAGGCCGCTGGCACGGGTGTGGGCGTGGCTGCTGGCGCCCCGGGACATCGCCGCGCTGGCGGCGTTCCGGGTGGCGCTGGGGCTGCTCATCACCGTATCGGCAGTGCGCTTCCTGGCCTACGGCTGGGTGGGCGTGTTGTTCGCGCAGCCCCGCTTCCGCTTCACCTATTGGGGGTTCGGCTGGGTGCCGGTCCTCCCCGGTGACTGGATGCCCGCGCTCTTCATGGCGATGGGCGTGCTGGGCGCGCTGTTGATGGTGGGGTTGTTCTACCGGGTGACGGTGGTGCTGCTGTTCGGGGTGTTCGCCTACGTGCAACTGCTCGACGTGACGAACTACCTCAACCACTACTACCTGGTGAGCCTGCTGCTGGGGCTGATGTGCTTCGTGCCCGCGCACCGGGCCTTCTCCGTGGACGCGTGGCGCAAGCCGGCGCTGCGGAGGGACTGGCTGCCGGCGTGGTGCACGGTGCTGCTGCGCTTCCAGGTGTCCGTCGTCTACGTGTTCGCGGGGCTGGCGAAGGTCACCACGGACTGGCTGGTGCACGCGCAGCCGCTCAACATCTGGCTGGCCGCCCGCACGGGGCTGCCGTGGGTGGGGCCGCTCCTGGAGCAGCGCTGGATGGCGTACGCGGCGGCCTGGGGCGGGATGCTGTTCGACACCACCATCGTGCTGTTCCTCATGTGGCGCCGCACGCGGCCGTTCGCGTACGTCGTGGTGCTGGGCTTCCACGCGGTGACGTTCGTGCTGTTCCCCATCGGGATGTTCCCCTTCATCATGGTGACGGCGGCGCTGGTGTTCTTCGACCCGTCGTGGCCGCGCGTGCTCGCGGCCCGGGTGCGGCGCCTTCCTTTGGCCGTGCGTCCTTCCGGGGTGGGCGAAGGCGCGACCCTGGTGGTGCCGGGTTGGAAGTGCCGCCTGGCGCTGGGAGCGGCGTTGACCTACGCGGTCCTCCAGGTGGCGCTGCCGCTGCGCACGCACGCGTATGGCGGCAACGTGCTCTGGCACGAGCAGGGGATGCGCTTCTCGTGGCGGGTGATGACGCGGGAGAAGAACGGCAGCGCGACGTTCCTGGTGCGTGACAGCGTCACCGGCCGGGAGTGGCACGTTCCGCCCAGCCAGTACCTCACGCGGTTGCAGGAGCGGGAGATGGCGGTGCAGCCGGACCTCATCCTGCAACTGGCCCACAGGATTGCCCGGGACTTCGAGGCGAACACGCACCACCCCATGGAGGTCCGGGCCGACGTGCGGGTGTCCTTGAACGGCCGGATGTCGGAGCCGCTGGTGGATCCGCACGTGGACCTGGCGAAGGAGGAGGACAGCCTGGGACCCAAGGCGTGGATCCTCCCCGCGCCCGAAGGGCCCCCGGTGCACCTGCGCCCCTCGCGGCGAAGCGCCCCCGGCGCCTGACGCTGGCCGTCAGCCCAGCGTCAACAGCGCGCCGCAGACCATCAGCCCCACGCCCACGACGAGCTTCCACGACATGGGCTCGCCCAGCAGGCCCCACGCCAGGACGAGCGTGAGGGCCAGGCTGAGCTTGTCGATGGGAGCCACCCGCGAGGCGGGAGCGAGCTGGAGCGCCCGGAAGTAGGCCAGCCACGACAGGCCCGTGGCCACGCCGGAGAGCGCGAGGAAGAGGAGCGTGCGGCGGCTGAGGGTGGGAAGGGCGGCGCCTTCTCCCCGGGCCAGCGCGATGGTCCAGGCGAAGACGAGCACCACCACGGTGCGCAGGGCGGTGGCGAGCGTGGAAGGCACGCCCTCCACACCCACCTTCCCAAGAATGGCGGTCAGCGCGGCGAAACCCGCGGAAGCCAGAGCGTAGATCCACCACGTCATGTGCGTGACTCCCAGGGCGGTCGCATGGCCCTGACACCGAGCGTCCGCCGGCACCTGACACCGAAAAGAGAAGCCCAGCAACCCGGTGGGGTTGCTGGGCCTCTGGACATCGACTTCCCGCCGGCGGACTACCGGACGACGGTCAGCGCCGTGTCGTCAATGAAGAAGCTCGTCTGCAGCGACGAGTCCTCCGTGCCGTTGAAGTAGATGCGGACGGTCTGGCCCTTGTACGCGTCCAGGCTGAACGTCCGCTGAACGTAGGCCGTGCCCTTGTCCAGGTTGCTGTACGTGGCCAGCGTCGCCAGCACCGTGCCCGCGCTGTTGCGGACCTGGACGGCCAGCTTGTCGTAGGCCGTCGAGGTCGTCGTCTCCGCCGTGGTGATGCGCGCCCAGAAGGTGAACGTGGCGCTGCACGCCGTGGCGGGGATGGTGACGTCCTGGTAGGCGAACTCGGTACGCGTGCTGCCGTAGCCGTTCATGTAGGCCTTGTACGTGCCCGTGCGCGGCGCGCTGCCGGACGTGGTGCCGTCGATGACGCCGGAGGACGTGGTCCAGCCCGTGTTGCCGCTCTCGAAGCCCGCGTTGGCGAGGAGTTGCTCGGTGATGGAGCAGCTGCCCGTGCCGTTGTTCACCGTCACGGACACCGTGGCGGACGTGCCCACGTTGTTCGCCGCGTCATACGCCTTCGTGGTCAGCGCGTAGGTGCCGTTGGCCACTGTCGCCGTGTTCCACGAGAAGCTGTACGGCGAGGCCGTCGCCGTGCCCAGCAGCGTGGTGCCCGCGAAGAACTCCACGCGAGACACGCCCACGTTGTCGGTGGCGCTGGCGCTCAGGCTCGCGGTGCCGCTCAGCGTCGCGCCGCCCGCGGGCGAGGTGATGGACGTGGTGGGCGGGGTGGTGTCGCTGCCGCCGCCGCCGGTGATGAAGAGCGTGTACAGCAGCTTGTTGGGCGAGCCGGTCCCCGGGCTGGTGACCTTGTTCGGCGTGGAGTTGTTCACCAGCGCGTCGCGCACCTGCGCGGGCGTCGCGGTGGGGTTCGCGCTCAGGTAGAGCGCCGCGGCGCCAGCCACGTGCGGCGACGCCATGGACGTGCCGCTCATGGACGTGCTGGACGAGTTGCCGGAGTTGGACGCCGAGGTGATGCTCGAGCCCGGCGCGAAGATGTCCACGCACGTCCCGTAGTTGGAGAACGACGAGCGGGCGTCCGTGCTGGTGGTGGAGCCCACGGTGATGGCGTTGGGCGTACGGGCCGGCGAGTAGTTGCAGGCGTTGGCGCTGTCGTTGCCAGCGGCGACCACCGTGGTGACGCCCGCGGCGATCAGCCGCTCCGTCGCATCGTCGATGGCCTGGATGCCGACATCGCCCAGGCTCATGTTGGCGACCGCCGGCTTGACGTGGTTGGCCGCCACCCAGTCGATACCGCCGATGACCTGCGCGTCGTTGCCGTAGCCCGTGCAGTCCAGCACGCGCACGCCGTGGAGGGTGACCTTCTTCGCCACGCCCCAGGTCGTGCCGCCCACCGTGCCCGACACGTGCGTGCCGTGGCCATGGCAGTCGGACGGGTCGCTGTCGTTGTCGATGAAGTCGTAGCCGTTGCCGATGCGGCCGGTGAACTCGGTGTGGGTCTGCCGGATGCCGGTGTCGATGACGTACGCGTGCACGCCGGTGCCGTCGACGTTGTACGTGTAGGAGCTGTTGCGCGGCAGGTCCCGCTGGTCGATGCGGTCGATGCCCCAGGTCGCGCCGGTCTGCGTCGCGGACACGTGGATGAGGCCGTTCTCCTGCACGTACGCCACGCGCGGGTCGGACAGGAGGCGGCGGGCCTCGGCCTCGCTCATGTTCGCCAGGAAGCCGTGGATGGAGTGCTCATAGGTCCGCAGCACGCGGCCGCTGGTGAGGGACACCATCTCCCGGGCGATGTTCGCCGCTCCCTGCTGCCGGACCTCCTGCGTCGAATCGCGCAGGACCACGATGTACTCGTTGGGGATGGCCCGCTCGCGGCGGATCATCTGCGCCGTCTGACCGATCTGCTCGCTGTCGGACTCCGGGCCCTCCGGCATCGGGCCGCACGCCGCGGCCAGAAGGGAGATGGCGCTCACCGCCTGGGTCAGTTTCAGTTTCATTCGGCCTCTCAGGGAACGTGCGGGCACCGGGACGGAAGCCCTCGCACAAACAGTGAAATTATATTTTCGTGAATAAACGGTCAATCCCGTGGTGCCCCGCATGGGAGCACAAGCTGACACACTGTCATCCGGACGGAGGTGGATGAACGGTGGCTGCATCGAAGTCGATGGTGGGATTGACCGCGGGGCTCCTGGTGGGTGGGCACAAGGCGGCCAGGCTGTTGGAGGCCGAGCTGGAAGCCACCGGTCTCAGCGCCGGTGAAGCGGTCCTGCTGTCCGTGCTGGCGTCTGGCGCCATGACGATGACCGGTGTCATGTCCGCGCTGCACATCGGCGCGTCCACGGCGACCAGCCTGGTGTCGCGGTTGGAGAAGCACGGCTACGTGCGGCGCTCCCGCAACCCCGAGGATGGACGCTCCCTGCTGGTCGCGATCACCGACGCAGGAGCTGTTCAGTGCGAGGCGGCGGAGGAGGCCTTCACGAAGGTCGACGCGAAGCTCGTGGAAGCAGGCCGTGACGCTGTCCGGGGACACACCGCGCTGATGAAGCGGCTCTCTGACCTCCCCTGAATCTTTCGTCTACTACGAAACCGTAGTACATTTTCGTAGTAGATGGAGGAGGCATGGCCATGGATGACGACGTGTTTCTCGAAGGATTCTCACGGGGGGAGCTGAGCGGGTTCGCCCATCTCGACCATGTGCGGGTGGTCTACCTCTACACGCTCAGGGCGGGGCGTGATGCGGCCGTCGAGCTCACCCGCGCGGGTCTGCGGGTGCTGACGGGCCGACTCGGAGTTCCGGAGAAGTACCACGAGACCATGACGGTCGCGTGGGTCCAGCTCGTCAGTGCGCGGGCGGCGGCGGGGCCAGGGCGCGACTTCACGGCGTTCGTCAATGACAACCCACGATTCCAGCGCAAGGACCTCCTCGAGGACTACTACTCCCGAGAGGTCCTCTTCGGCGCCGAGGCGCGGACCCGGTTCGTCGAGCCGGACCTGATGCCCCTGGCGTAGGTGGGTGGGGCGGCGTGCCTGCCTGAAGTTCTTTACATTGAGCGAACGTTCACTCAATGATTCGGGGCATGCCTCGTACGGCTGACGCCAATGCAGTCCTCCGGGAGAAGACGCGGGAGCGCGTGCTCCAGGCCGCGGTGCGGCTCTTCTCCCGCCACGGCTTCGACGGGAGCAGTGTCCGCGCGCTCGCGCAGGAGGCGGACATCGCCGTGGGACTGCTCTATTCGCACTTCGAATCGAAGGAGGCGGTGCTCGCGGCGCTGATGCAGTCGTCGATGCTGGACGTCGCGCACACGCTGGAGGCCGCGGACCGCGAACCCTCCGCGCGGGGATTCGTCACGGTCCTGCTCACGTCCGCCGTGGAGATGATGGACGCGCACCGGGACCTCTGGCGACTGAGCCATGGCCTGCGTCACCAGCCGGAGGTGCTGGCGCGGCTGAAGCTGCCGCTGGAGCACTTCCTGGGGGCCACGCACCAGCGGTTGTCGCAGGCGTTGGCGGCGCGCGCGGTGCCCGAGTCTGACATTGAAGCGCGGGTGCTCTTCGCCATGGTGGAAGGCATTTCCCAACAGTACTTGCAGCACGAAGGCGGCTACCCCGTCGCAGAAGTGATTCGTGCCGCGGCCCGAAGGTGGCCCGCGACTCCCTCACGCAAGCGAAAGGCAGACACCCCATGAAGCGGCTGAAGGTCCCCGGCGGTGAGATGGCGTGGCATGAGGAAGGACAGGGCACGCCGGTGGTGCTGGTGCACGGGACGCCGTCGTCCTCGCGTGAGTGGCGGGACGTGGCCCGGCGTCTCTCGCCGTCGTATCGCGTGCTCGCGCCCGAGCACCTGGGCTTCGGTGACAGCGAAAGGCCCGGGGACTGGCGCACGTATTCACTGCCCTGGCACGTGGAGAACCTGCGCGCATGGTTCGACCAGATGTCGCTGGGACCGTTCCACCTGGTGGTGCATGACTTCGGGGGGCCCATCGCGTTGCCGCTCGCCATCGCGGCGCCGGAGCGCGTGCTGAGCCTCACCGTGGTGCAGAGCTGGCTGTGGGACCTGAAGGGCCCCAATGTCGACAACGCGCTGATGCGGTGGCTGTATTTGTCCTGGAACTTCTCCGCGCGGACGCTGGTGAAGATGTCCTGGGGGCGCCGCACGAAGCTGACGCGGGAGTTGCACCAGTCCTTCCTGTCGCAGTTCCCGGACCGGGCGTCCCGGATGGGCACCTGGGGCTTCGCGCGCTCCATCTCCCATGAAGGCCCGTGGATGGACGAACAGGGGCCGGGCCTGGGCCGGCTCGCGGACATTCCGGCGCTGGTCGTCTGGGGCAAGGCGGACAAGCTCGTGAAGCCCGAGCACCTGTCGCGGTGGAAGCAGGCGCTGCCCCGGGCACGGGTGCTGGAGCTGGAGGACGTGGGCCACTTCCCGCAACTCGAAGCGCCTGACGCGGTGGGTGCCGCGCTCATGGAGCAACTGGCCCGTGTGGGTCAGCCCCGCTCCATTGACTCTATGTCGCCAGCGCCCGTTTGATTCTCGACGTTCGCTGCTGCTCCCCAGGAGTCACCCCGTGCCTCATCCCAATGCCCAGACGGCCCTGGACATGCTGGAGTACTGCCGCTTCGCCTACAAGGCGTACGCCCAGGGCTGTGTCTACCCGATGGATCCGTTCTACGAGTCCCACGGGGCCGGGATGTGGCAGGGCGCGAGAGACCGGGTCCTGGCGCAGGTGCACAGGCTGCTCGGCAGCGAAGCGGACAGCCACAAGTTCGACCCCATCGAATACGACCTGAGGACTCCGCCGAACCCCCATAACGGGGTCGTGTACCGGGGCGGCACGGGAGACGCTCCGTACATCCTGTTCCAACCCCGGGACCTGGACCGCTCCATCTCCTTCTCGAAGGGCGTGGACCTGGAAGGGGAGGACATCACCATCAAGGTCCCGGACCTCTTCGGGCAGAGGACGCTGCTGGGCCTGGAGCACTCCGGTGCGACCGGTACGAAGCGGTGCTGCTACTTCCAGGGCAAGACGGGGATGACGCAGACGCACCCGAAGGCCGGCTGGGCCAGCTGGATGGGCGCCGCCATCTACGACCCCGACCTCGAGCGGCTGACGGTGGTCTTTCGCGGCAGCCGGAGCGGGAGCGGCGGACGCGCGCTGGGGCAGGCGCTGGTCAGCAGCGCGGGGAGCCCGGACTGGGTCACCGACATGAATCACCTGAAGGAGGTGAAGGTCGGCCGGTTCAGCAACGCGAAGCTGTCCGCCGGCTTCTGGTACGCCTACGAGAGCTGTCAGGAGTCCCTGGCGGCGGCCTGCCTGGAGGCGATGCACGGCCGTGTTCCCCGGGAGATCATCTTCACCGGCCACAGCCTGGGCGGCGCGCTCGCGCAGTGCGCGTATCTGGACCTGGCGGGCGGCGAGCTCCTGGAGAAGGTCTACGCGAAGATAAAGAGCCGGGTGAGCGTCTGCTGCTACGCCATCTCCGCGCCGCCCGTCGTGCTGGGGGAGTCGTCGAAGGAGAAGCTGGAGCTGCACATCGGCGGGCCCGCGCAGGTGTTCCACCACTTCTCGCCGTACGACGCCGTGCACAACAGCAAGAAGGTGAAGACCTCCGGGGTGACGGCCCTGAACTCGGTCGTGGGCGTGTTCACGCATCCGCTCACGTCACCGGTCCACCTGGGCGAGGAGATTCCCCTGAAGGATTGCACACTGTCCTTCCCGGACGCGCATGAGCCCGAGGAGGTGCGCAAGGGGCTCGTCGGGCTCATCCGGAAGGAGAGCAGGATGGGGCTGCCCGCGGATCTGGGCTTCTGGCCCACGTTCTCCTTCAACCCCACCGGCACCTGGGGAGCGTCGGTGCGGCCGGGTGGAGATTGGGCCGCGGATGCGCTCGCGGAGCATCTGAAGGTCGCGCTCGTCACCAGTGTCTCGGAGTCGCGGGCGCGGGTGCGCGCGCAGCTCTGGGCGGACGTGGTGAAGGGCAGCGGGAAGAAGAAAGGCGACTACGAGGTCGTGGACGACACGGATGGGGCCTCGTTCGACGCCTTCGCCGATGCGTGTGGCCTGGTGGCGGAGTTGAGCAATCCCTTCACGGACAACCGCTCACAGAACAAGACGCAGCTGCGGGCCCTGCGCAACGAGATGATCAAGTACTACCAGGGGGCCTCGGGCCACAAGGCCTCCTCCAGTGTCTACTTCGTCATGCTTCAGTACCTGACCGCCGCGCAGTACGGGCTCGACATCGTCTGACTCGGGAGCCGGACCTGCCGGGCGGCTGTTCTACGCGCCTCCGTACAGTGCCTTCTTCATCGCGACCAGGCCTTCGTCGATCATCGGTCCGACGATGGCGCTCGCCTCGTGAGGAAGGAAATCGGCGGTCCAGACGACCCGGCTCCCCGTGCCCTCCGCGTGGACCTGGACCGCTCCGTTGTAGTGGGTCATCGGTCCGCCTTCCGCGCCCCAGACGAGACGCCGTCCCTCGTCATCGACCGTCACGATGGGCTCCCTGACCACCATCCCGTTGCCGAAGGTGACCACGCGGCCTCCTGGCTCAAGACGTGTGTCGACAACGAAGCCAGGAACCAGTCGCGTGTGAAGCGCGCCAATGTCGCGGATTGCATCCCATACCCACTCGGGCGTGGCGCTCGTCGTGATGTCCTTGCGAATTGAAGCCATGGTGTGTGTGCTCGTGTTGTGTTGGCGCCAGGGTTGAATGCGTGTGCATGCGGCTGGAGGCTTCTACGTGAGGCAAACGGCCTCGACGTTGTTCCCATCCGGGTCGATGAGGAACGCGGCGTAGTAGTTGTCCGCGTAGTCCGCGCGAATGCCCGGCGCGCCATGGTCGCTCCCGCCCGCCGTGATGCCCGCTGCGTGGAACCGGTCCACGGCGGCGCGCTCGCTGGCCCGGAAGGCGACATGTCCGGTGCTCCGGGCGTCGCTCGCGGGATAGAGCCACAGCGCTGGCTGACCCTTGGGGCCGAAGCCCGCGCTCGTCGCGTCCTGGTGGCAGAGCACGTAGCCCAGGGGGGCGAGCACCGACTGGTAGAACTGGATGCCGCGGGGGAGATCCTTCACACGTAGACCGATGTGGTCGAACACGAATGCCTCCTGAAGTGAGACTCACTTCTAGGAGTTGGCCGCCATCTTCTCTTGGAGAATCTTGCGGTCCCCGCGCGATGCCTTCCGGAACGCGCGTGGTGAAACGCCCGCCGCGCGGCCGAACGTGCGCACGAAGTTCGACAGGTCCCCGAAGCCCACGTCGTACGCGATGCGAGCGATGGGGGCATCCGTCGCGAGCAGGCGCGCCGCCTGACGAAGGCGCATGCGCACCAGGTATTGGTGCGGCGTGACGCCCAGCACTCCGCGGAAGACGCGGAGGAAGTGGAACGGGCTCAAGCCGACCTTCGCCGCGAGCTCCTCGAGCGTCAGCGGCTCCTCCGCCTGTGCATCGAGGAGGAGCGCGGCCTCGACGGCCCTCCGACGATCCCGCGCATGCATCCTCAAGGGTGTCTCGCGTTTCCCGGAGACGGTGCCCACGAAGCGCGCCGCGAACGCGAGCGCCACCTCATCCAGGCCCAGGTTCGTCCTTCCCTCGGCCGTCTGCTGCGCGAGCTCACCGAGCATCACCAGGGAGGGGACCGGGGGCAGGGCGCCGACGCGCCACACGTCCAGGGAGGCTCCGAGCGAATCCACGAGCGCGTCGGAGAGCTGGAACGACAGGCACTCATCGCCCGCGAGATGGTGCTCGTGGGTGCAGTGGAAGGCGTCTCCCGCGTACCCGACGAGCGTTGCTCCGGCCACGAGCTCATGCTCCGCGCCGCGGGAGTGGTAGCCAAAGCTCCCCCACCGGACGTACGACACCGAGAAGGCCCCATGCCGCTCCTCGAACTGGCGTTCGCCCGGCTTCGCGTCGCACCGGCAGTCCACGACGGAGAGGGAGCGCGAACGGTGCAGGACGGTGGTGCGCATCCGCGCTGGCTAGCAGGAGGGGGACAAGAAGACTTGGAGAATCTTGCTCAGCGCACTCCGCATCTCAGAATGCGGGGATGACCGCGCCGCTGTAGGTGGCGTCGATGTAGCGGCGCACCTCGTCGGATTGGAGCGCCTTCGCGAGTGCTGTCAACCCAGGGCTTGGGCGACGGCGTTCCCGCTTCCCGCGCCGAACCTGCCCGGCAGTCGGACAAGTTGAAGCGTGACGCGCGCAGGGCCTGCACCACCACGTGCCCCGCGTGTACCTCCAACGTGTCGCCCGCGCCGAGCACGTGGTCGTGCGGGTCGCCTTCGAACGTGAGCCACACCTGTCCCTCTTCGCAGACGAGCTTGCGGGACGGGCCGCGCAGGCGCCTGCTCCACAGGCTGCCTTCCGGCAGGCTCACCCGCTCCTGGCAGGAGTCGGATGCCGGGCCTCCTCGCAGACGCAGGGCCAGCGAGCGCAGCCAGGGGGGATTCAGCAACGTGAAAGGGTCCACCATCTCGGTCCTCCGTGATGGACCCACCATGCGTCCGGAGGCTCGACCAGAACAGATGCAGGAAATGTGAATTGTGACCGGTACAGTTCCAGGACGGAGAACTGTGCTGGTCACGGCGCCGCGAAGCTGTATCTGGGCAGTGGGAGCGCCGGGCGCTATCCGTTGAGGACCGAAGGAGGACCCTGCATGGGCGCACGTGCGCATTCACTGAAGCTCTACGAGCGCGTGGCGGAGCGGCTGAAGGACGCCATCGCCGCGGGCACGCTCCGCCCTGGTGAGCGGCTGCCCTCCGTGCGGCAACTGAGCGCCCGTGAGCGGGTGAGCGTCTCCACCGTGCTCCAGGCCTACCTGCATCTGGAGTCCCAGGGGCTCATCGAGACGCGGCCCCAGTCCGGCCACTACGTGCGCGAACGGGAGCGGCTGCGCCTCGCCGAGCCTCCGGTGTCCCGGCCGCCCGCTTCCGCGACGCCTGTCACCGTCAGCGACCTGGTGTCGCATCTGTACCGGTCGTCACGCGAACCGCGCGTCGTGCAGCTGGGCACCGCGTGGCCGGCGCCGGAGCTGCTTCCGACCCGGCGCCTGTCCCGGGAGCTGGGATTGCTCGCGCGGGAGCGGCAGGCAGAGGGCGTGATGTACGACGTGCCTCCCGGTTCGAAGCTGCTGCGACAGCAGTTGGCGAAACGCTCGCTGGAGTGGGGCTGCGCGCTGGGCGCCGATGACTTCGTCACCACCAGCGGTGCCTCCGAAGCGGTGCACCTGTGTCTCGTCGCGGCCGCGCGCAAGGGCGACACCATCGCCATCGAGTCACCCGCCTACTACGGCACGCTGCTCGCCATCGAGTCGCTGGGCCTCAAGGCCCTGGAGATTTCCTGCCACCCACGCCATGGCATGGAGCTGGACGCACTGGAGTCCGCGCTGGAGCGGCGGCGCGTGGCCGCGGTGCTGGTGGTCCCCAGCTTCAGCAACCCGGTGGGCAGCTGCATGCCGGAAGCACACCGGCGCCGGCTGGTGGACCTGGTGACCGCGCACGACGTGCCGCTCATCGAAGACGACATCTACGGCGACCTGCACTTCGGTCCGGAGCGTCCCCGTCCCTGCAAGGCCTTCGATACGCGCGGGCAGGTGCTGCTGTGCGGTTCGTTCTCCAAGACGATCGCCCCGGGCTTCCGCGTGGGCTACGTGGCCCCAGGCCGGTTCCGGGAGCGCGTGGAGCTGCTCAAGTTCGCGCACACCGTGGCGTCGCCACTGCTGACCCAGGAGGCGGTCGCGCGCTTCCTGGAGAACGGCGGCTATGACAGACACCTGCGCGCCCTGCGCCGCAACCTGGCGTCGCAGGTGGAGCACGTGGCCCGCGCCGTCGCCGAGCATTTTCCCCCAGGCACGCGCGTGGCCCTGCCCTCGGGAGGGCTGCTGCTCTGGGTGCAGTTGCCTCCTTCGGTGGATGCCCACGAGCTCAACGCGCGAGCCCTGGAGACGGGCATCAGCATCGCGCCCGGCTCCATCTTCTCCGCGCGGCCGGACTCCTACCGGAACTTCATCCGGCTGAGCTGTGGCCAACCCTGGACGCCGCGCATCGAGGCCGCTGTCGCCACGCTGGGGAGCATCGCCTGCGGACTTGCTAGCGCGTCGCGACGATGAACAGCCGGGGGAAGGGCAGCAGGACCGTCCCGTCGGGCAGGGTCGGGTAGGCCCGTTCAATCCCTTCCTGATATCGGCCAAGGAAGTCGGTCTTCTCCTCCGCGTCGAGCGGGTCGAGGAAGGGCCGGAGTCCTGAGCCCTTGAACCACTCCACCACCGCGCCAGCGCCTCCGGTCAGCGGGTGGAAGTAGGTCGTGCGCCAGACGTCCACCGTGGCTCCGGCGTCGCGCAGCGTGCGGAAGTACCAGTCGGCATCGTGGCGCTCCGTCCGGGCGCTCGAGGCTCCCTTCAGCGTGTCCGCCCAGGGACCCGCGCTGGCGGTCTCCCGCATCAACCGGTGGGACGGCTCGTCCAGGTTGTCCGGCATCTGCACGGCGAGGCTTCCACCCGGCGCCAGCTTATGGAGGAGCGCCGGCATCAGGGTGGCGTGGTCCGGCACCCACTGCAGCACCGCATTCGCCAGGATGACGTCGTAGGGGCCCGGGTCGCTCCAGGTCGCGACGTCTCCCAGGTCGAACCGCACGTCCGGCAGGCGTTTGCGCGCCGCGGCGAGCATGTCCGGGGAGCTGTCCATTCCGGTGACGGCGGCCTTGGAGAAGCGGGTGCGCAGCAGCTCCGTGGAGTTGCCGGGGCCGCAGCCGATGTCCGCCGCGCGCTTCACGTCGGCCGTGGGAACCCGCGCGAGCAGGTCTTGGATGGGGCGGTTCCGTTCGTCCTCGAATCGCGTGTACTGCGCCGCTGACCAATCCATGGGCATCCCCTTTTTTGGGGAACCTACCGCGTCATGGCGGTGTCATGGGCTGGCCATGTCTTGGCGGGCATGAGCTCGCCACTCGCGGATGGGTTAGCGTTCAATCATGCGCATTTATCGTGTTTCCGCTGTCGTGTTGCTGATGGGGGTCCTCGCCTCGGGATGCAAACGGGACGCGGACGTTCCTTCTCCTCCCAAGGCCGCCGCCCCGGCTGAAACGCCAGCGCCCTTCCTCCAGGCGGGACTGGTGGCTCCCGCCACCGTCGCGGGACAACCGGACACGGGCGAGGTGGACCTCGCGGCGCTGCGCGACTCCGTGGCGGATCCGAAGGTGCTCTCCGAAGAGGAGGTCGCGGCGCTCTCGCCAACCGCCGCCCGTTCACCGAGGGACCTTGCTCGCGCGCGCGCCGCTGCTCCGCCGAGCTCGCACGCCCTCGAGGCCCCCGGGCTGGGGGAGGCGGAGGTGTTGGATGTCGCGACGAGCGGGGACGCGGAACGTCGCGAGATGAGGCCACGCGCGGAGCCTCCACGGCCCGCCGCCGCGCCCTCAGCGCGGGCTCCCGCCGAGCCGGAAGAGGATGGAGTCGAGGGCGGTGTGGCCGGGGGTGTCATCGGAGGTGTCGTGGGTGATCGGTTCGCGGCGCCAGCGCCCTCGGGCGCGCCCCCTCCTTCGGAGCAGCGCCGCCGTGAGATCATCCAGATCATCAAGGGCAGCGGTGGCGGTGGCGGTGGCAGATCCGCTAGCGGCTTCGGCTCCGGCTCTGGCGCGATGCCCGCGAAGAAGCTGGCCGCCAAGGAGGAGGCTCCGAAGCCCGTGCTGCCTCGTGTGGAGGCCGCGCCTCGCGCCGCCAAGGTGCTGGTGATGGGCGATGACGGCCGCTATCAGCCCCTCAAGACCCGCTCCGTTCGCGTCGTCACGTACATCCAGGGCTCCCGCGCGCGGACCGTGGTCGATCACCTCTTCGAAAACGACTCCGGCCGCAGCCTCGAAGGCACGTTCTATTACCCGCTGCCCGGCGGCGCGACGGTGGCGGGCTTCGCGCTGTACTCGGGGGCGGTGGCGGTGGACTCGCCCTCGCTGTTCCAGTCGTCGGACCTGCTGCCTCCCCTGGGCGATGACTCGACGGAGTCGGAGCGGCTCGTGGCCTCCGCGCCGCCCTCGGCCCGTGGCGCGAAGCGCTCCTGGGGCGACATCCAGGAGGCCCGCGTCGTGGAGCAGAAGCGCGCGCGGGAGGTGTATGAGGACGTCGTGCGCCGCAACGTGGACCCCGCGCTGCTCGAATGGTCGGGCGCGTCCACCTTCAGCGCCCGCGTCTTCCCCCTGCCTCCGAAGTCCCTCAAGCGCGTCGTCATCGCGTATGAGCAGACGCTCCTCTTCGACGGAACCCGCCTGCGCTACACGTGGCCGCTGCCTCCGGACGCGGGCAAGGAGTTGCGCGTCACCGCTCGCGTCCACGTGGATCCCCGTCAGGCGTCGGAGATCACCGTGCAGCCGGAGCCGGGCGCGAAGGGCCGCAAGGTAGAGGCCTGGCAGGTCTACGACTTCCCCAAGCTCGCCGGGGACGGCGCGCTGGGCGTGGCACTGACGCCTCGCGGAGAGGACGCGGACGTGCTGGTGGGCGCGGACGACGCGGGACTTCCGGGCCGTGCCTTCCACGCGCGGGTGCGGCTGCCGGAGCGGCTCACCTCCGGCGCGGAGGGGCCTCCCACGGGCCGCGCGGTGCTGGTGGTGGACACCTCGCTGTCCGCCGAGGACGGCAACGCCTGGGCCATCCAGGCGGCCACGCTGCGCGCCCTCCTGGAGAAGGACGCGACGTTGAAGGAGTACGCGGTGCTCCTCTTCGACGTGCGCCCGCGCTGGCTGCACGGGCCGGGCTTCCGCCCGAATGACGCGGCGAACCGCCAGGCCAGCTTCGCGGAGCTGGAGCGCGTCTTCCTGGAGGGCGCATCCCACGTGGACGGCGCGTTGGAGGAACTGGACCGGGCCGGGCGTGAGTGGCTCAAGCCCGTCGTCGCCGGAGAGCGCGTGACGGCCTTCCTGCTGTCCGACGGCAACATCACGTGGGGGCAGAGCCGCGTGGACGCGCTCCTCTCCCGGCACCCGTGCGTGGAGTCCCTGCGCTGGGTGACGTACCGCTTCGGCGAGGCTGCGGTGAACACGGAGCTCTTCGACGCGCTGGCTCGCTCCAGCGGCGGACGTGTCGTGACCGTCCTGTCCGCGGCGGAGGTGGATGCCGCCGCGAAGGCGCACCGCGCGGCGTCCGTGGTGCTGTCCCGCGTGTCGGTGGTGGGCGCGGACGTGAAGGACCTGGTGGTGGCGGGCCGGCCCCGGCTCGTCTTCCCCGGGCAGGAGTTGCAGGTGGCGGGGCGGCTGCCGGGCAAGGGCGAAGCGGCGCTGGAGGTGGTGACCCAGGCGGGCACCGGGTCCGAGCGCACGCTGCGCATTCCCCTGCCGGTGGACGAGGACAGCGCGTTCGCGCCCCGGGCGTGGGCGGAGCTCTTCGTGTCCCAGCTGGTGTCCCTGGATGATGAGCGATTGGACCGGATGATCGTGGCGCTCAGCCAGCACTACCGGCTGGCCAACGCCCGCGCGTCCATGCTCGTCCTGGAGTCCGAGGGCGACTACACGCGCTACGCCGTCCGCGACGAGCAGGTGGACCTGGCGAACCTGGAGTCGCTGCGGCGCAGGGAAGAGGACCAGCGCCGCGACAAGCTCCTGGGCATCGCGCTGGACGAAGTGCCCGCCGAAGGCCGCGCGGTGGTGGCCCGGCTCGCGGAGCAGAAGGGGATGCCCGCGCTCCTGCGGCGCCAGCCACTGAAGGACGCGCCCTACGCGGGCGGTGACGAGCGGCTCCAGGCCGAGGTGGCCTATCGCAAGGCGCGGCAGGAGAACCGGGACGACGTGATGATCTACGAGGCCGTGGCGCGCAGGCGTGCCTTCTCCGGGGACACCTGGGGCGCGGTGCGTGCGCTGTCGTCGCCCGTGGAGCTGCGGCCTCGCGACGCGGAGGCGCTGCGGTTGGTGGGGTACGGCCTGCTGGCGCTGGGGCAGTACCCGGCGGCGGCGGAGCTCTTCGAGCACGTGCGCCTCAGCCGTCCCTTCGAGGCGCAGGCCTTCCTGGAGGAGGCGCTCGCGCTGGACGCGGCCGGACGCTATTCGGAGGCCGCCCGGAACTACGAGATCGTCCTGGCGCGTCCCTGGAAGCGGCATGCCGAGGAGATGCGGACGGTGGCGAGCTTCCACTATGCCCGGATGCTGGCGGGACTGGAGCGGCAGCCCCGGCTCGCGGAGGTGGCCTCCGTGCTCAGGGCGCGCCGTGCCGGGCTGCGGGGGCCTGCCGGCGAGGGGATGTTCGCGGATGCCCGGCCCATCGACTACCAGCTCACCACGCACTGGAACTCGGACAGCACGGACATCGACCTGTGGGTCATCGAGCCGGACGGGGAGAAGTGCTTCTACCAGCACAAGGAGACGTCGCTGGGCGGGCAGCTGTACTGGGACATCACGGACGGCCTGGGGCCGGAGCTGTACCACGCACGGAAGGCGGCGCCGGGGCCCTACCACGTGCTGGTGCACTACTACGGCAACCGCTCGTCGCGGTACGTGGTGCCCACCGCGCTGCTGCTCGTGAGCGACCGGAACGTCTTCACGGCCGACGACATGGCCCAGCGGCGCTTCCAGGTGCGCATCCTGCCCAACACGAACGCGCGTCTGTTGTTGCGGCGCGAGGAGCTGGTGGCGTCGAAGGACCGCGTGACAGCGCAGCCCTCACCGTGAGGTCCGCTCGCGCGGGGACTCCTCCTGCATGAGGAGCCAGGTGGCGATGGCCTGCTCACAGGCCTCATGGTGGTCCAGGAAGGCGAAGTGCCCGCTGTCCACCTCGAACCAGGTCGCGCGCCTTCCCAGGCGCGTGGCCACGTTTCTGGCGATGCGCGCGGGCATCATCGTGTCGCGGGTGCCCTGCACGAGCAGGATGGGGACCCGTGGCGCTGATGCCCGCGCTTCGGCGCCGGAGATCAACACCAGCCCCCGCAACTCGATGCCAGCAGGCATGGCCCGTCCGCCGAGCACATGCGCTCCCACCGCGCCGATGGACAGCCCCGCCAGGTACACGCGGCGGATGCCCTGGCTCCGGAGCCAGACCAGGGTGCGTTCGAGCGTCCTCGCTCCGTCAGCGCTCCACCAGTCTCCCGCAGGACCGACGGAGGGACAGACGGTCCTCGCGGAGATGGCCCGTGCCGCCCGGGCCAGCTGCCAGCAATACACGGTGAAGTTGCCGGCGTAGCCATGGAGCATCACCACGGCCGTGTCGGGGCTCGGCTTCTCGGGCGTGATGACCACCGTGTCGAAGGCCTCCGGTGACTGGAGTCCCAGCCACGTGGAGATGGCGGGCGTCGCCACCAGCCCCTCCTCTTGGGCAAGCCGGTCGAACGCGGACTCCAGCGAGGGAATGAACTCCGCTGCGTCCGAGGCGGGAATCCTCCCCGTACGCCAGAGGACGTGGGCCGCGAGGAGCGTGCCGTCGCGCTCGTCCACCAGCCGGTTCAGGTAGCGCGTTCCCGGCGCAGGCAGCCGCTCGGTGCGCATTCTCGGACCATCCGCCCCCGCGAGCCGGACCGCCGCGACCGTGACGAGGAGCCCCAAGCCCGCGCGTGTCAGGCCACCCCGCGTCCGCCAGGGCTTCGTGAGGAGCCCCAGCGAAAGCACCACGCCCCCCAGCGCATAACCCCAGCCTGACGCCGACGCGCCGATGCAGGCCGCCAATACGAAGAGACCGACAGCGAGAGGGCCCACGAAGAGCCCGAGGACGAAGGCCGCCCTCGCGCGCGGATGCCTCGATGTGTTCATGCAGCGAGCATCGCCGCGGGCCCCGTCTGGAAGTCCTTCCCGTTGCCGAGCGGCTCCACGTCACGGGTGAGCGGTCGTTTTCCCACTCCGTCCAGGGGCCGCTATCGGCTCACGCCCGGGGACGGGCAGAACTCGTTACAGGTGAGGTACTCCCTCGCGCACTGCTGCTGCTCCTCCAGGTCTCCCTGCGCCGCGCGCATGCAGAGGCCGTAGAGCTGCCTGCAGGCGTCGTAACAGGACACCTCCTGCGCCTCGACGTCGGTTCCGCCACAGCCCGTCAGGAGGCCGGCGGCCAGGAGTCCGCCAAGGAGGGTCTTTCGCATGAGCTCCGCCGTCGTGCGGCGTGCCCCGACTCCGGCACGCCGCTTCGGCTCACGCCATCACGGGCACTGCGAGATGCAGAACGCGCGGTAGCTGTTGCAGTAGTAGGGGTCGCCGCCGCCAAAGTAACACTGGTAGTACTTCTGGTCGCACGCGTCGGTACAGGCGCTCGGGACCGCCATCTCGACAACGCGGTTGGCCTCCTCGGTGCTCATGGGCTCCATCTCCTCGGCGCCGCCGCAACCCGCAAGCAGTCCAACGGCCATCAGTCCGGCAATGATTGCCACGCGCATTCGCATCTCCTGGTCTTTGGGGGAATGGGTGCTGCTCCGCCAGGATAGCGCTGCCTTTCAAATCAGGACAATGGGCAGGCGTCTCCGGGAAAGCCTCGTGGTCCCCGGAGACCCCTTCAATGCCTTACGGGGTGCAGGCGACCCCTACGCAGCCGCCCGCTCCGTTGCCGCGCGCGACGTTGCCTCCTCCGTCAATGGCCGTGGGCGCGTGGATGCCCCAGCCCGTGTTGCCCTGGCAGACGTTGTTGGAGAGGGTGGGCGTGCTGCCCGGGAGCACGCGCAGGCCGTCCCCGCGGTTCGACAGGAAGCGGTTGTTGCGCACCGGGCCCTCCTGCGGGACGGGTTCGAAGTCCGGCAGGTTGGACAGCGTCAGCCCTCCTGCGTTGTCCCACCAGAGGTTGCCGCGCACGTCGAGCGTCTGGGCCGCCAGGCGCAGTCCCTCGCCATTGTTCATGACCCACGTGTTGCGCATCTGGAAGTCGAACGCCTGCCAGTCGGGACTCTCGGGCGTCCCGAACGCGGTGTTGTTCGCGAGGATGGAGTTTTCGAACACCAATTCGTAGCAGTTGTCGAAGCGGCCGTTGCTCCACGTCAGTTCCGCCACGGAAGCGTTCTCCGTGAACGTGCTCGACCGGATGAGGACATTGCCGGAGTAGCAGAACAGGGCGGTCTGGTTCGCCGTGAAGGTCGAACCGGAGATGCGGGTGTCGTGAAAGTCCACGAACAACACGAGCCCGTTTCCAGTGAACAGGGATCCTCGGATGTCGATGGAGCCGGACGTCGCGTCGAACTCACTGCTGAACCCCACCACGCTCCCACTCACCCTCGAATCCGTCAGCAGGAACCCTCCACCGCCGTTCGTGTGGAAGATGGCGATCCTGTTGTCGACGAGCGCGACCTGATGCAGGTGCACGGTGGCGTTGTACTCGTAGCCCCGGTTGAAGCCTCGGATGGTGCCGTTGCGCACGGTGCTGTCGCTTTCGGCCGAGATGCCCACCGTGTCGCCCGGCTCGCTCCCGGCCCGGCGCACGGTGTGGCCTCCCAGGTCGAGCACGACGCCCGGCGCGGCGATCCGCAGGGCGGGAATGGGCGTGCCCGCACAGATGAGGTCGCGCGTGAGCCGCGTGTTCCTCGTCAGGACTTCTCCGCAGCGGACGGCGCGGGCCTCGAAGGCCTCCGACTTCTCCTGGGTGCTGGCCTTCGCGGTGGTGGCCGCGAGGAGCAGCAGCGCCAGGGGCCACGTCACCATCCCATCCCGAATTCTTCCCATGCTGCTTCCCCCTCGCCGGAGGCCATCCGCCCCCGAGCGGGGAGGCTGCTCACACCACCTCATGCCCCCCAGTCCGTCTGTCGGTGTCAGGCGATTGCGCGGAGACGCACAGACCTACAGCGCCCCACGGGGCGGGGCGGTTGCTATCCTCCAGAGCCCTGCGACAGGAAGGATGGAGCCATGACGACCCCTGCCACCCGGACCGGCTTGAGGGATTCATTGCGGCGGTTGGGCGTGGAGGAGGGCGACGTCGTGATGGTCCATGCCGGTCTCCGGAGCCTCGGTCCCGTGTTGGGTGGGGTGAACACCGCGGTGCAGGCGCTGCAAGACGCAGTGGGCCGCCGGGGCACGCTCATGGCCTACCTGGACTGGGAGATGGGCGTGGAGCCGGAGGACTTCGAGGACGCGCGCCTGCGCGACGAAATCCCCACCTTCGACAAGCGCACCGCGAGAGCCAGCCGCGACCACGGCATCCTCGCGGAGACGCTCAGGACCTGGCCCGGCGCGGTCCGCAGTGACCATCCGGACGCGGGCATGGTCGCCATCGGCCCGCGGGCGGAGTGGCTCTGCGCGGACCACTCCTTCCTCTATGGCTATGGCCTCGAATCGCCGCTGGCCCGGCTGGTGGAGGCGGAGGGCAAGGTGCTGATGCTCGGGGCTCCGCTGGAGACGCTCACGATTCTGCACCACGCGGAGCACCTGGCGGACCTCCCGGGCAAGCGCGTGGTCCGCTACCAGCGGCCGCTCCAGGTCGACGGCGAGCGGCGCTGGGTGGACTTCGAGGAGTTCGATACCAGCGAGCCGGTGACCGACGCACTTCGCGCGTCCAGCGTGGACCCCTTCACGCGCATTGGAGAGCAATGCCTCGCGGAGGGAATCGGCCGCTCCGGAAGCATTGCCCAGGCCGTGTCACATCTCTTCGACGCCCGCGGGCTGCTGCGCCGGGGCGTCGCATGGTTGGAGGCGTACCCTCGCTGAACGGCGCCGTGACTCAAGGACAGCCGGAGCTGACCTCGAGCGCGTCATAGGCCATCCAGCCGTTGCGGCGGGTGCTGGTGGCGGCGATGACGTAGCCGTAGATGAACTTCATGGTGCCGGACTGCTGACGGTAGCGCCCCGCGCTGTCCAACACCCAGAGCGGGATGTCGATGGAGGGGGCGCCCGAGTTCGTCGGCACGTCCAGGCGCTGGAACTTCGTGCCGGCGGGGAAGTGGTCCACCGCGACGCCGCCCAGGCCGAAGCCCGGCACGTTGAAGGTGAGGTTCGCCGAGCGCAGACCATTGGCGCGCACGAGCGGCAGATAGTCTCCCGCGCGCTCGTTGGACGACGTCGTGTCGTAGACCACCTTCTTCACTTCGAGCGCCGGGTCGTGCGAGTTGCGCACGGCGTAGCACGCCATCTTGCTCAGCCCGGAGCTCAGGGCGGAGACGTGGCCGACCTTGTCCTCGAAGGAGGTGCGGCCGAGGATGGCGGACATGGGCAGCCAGCCGGAGCTGGAGTTGGACGTTGACGTCGCGAACGCGTGCAGCTCGCCGGCGAACGTGCGCGTCTGGCCGTAATTGAAGAGGGAGCTCGTCCGGGTGGACGTGCCCACCACGGTGCCGTTGCCGTCGCGGATGGGCACGCCCGTGGTGATGCCCCAGGCGTCATTGTCGTCCGGGTCATTGGTCTGCACGCGGTTGCCGCCGGAGGGCCGCAGCTTGCAGTTGTACGGGCTCTCCTCGCACACCGTCCCGTTCACGCCGGAGAAGGCCGCCTGCCGCGTGGTGGACAGGTCCTCCGCCGCGACTGATTCACCCTCGAAGGCCTCGCCGCCACAGGCGACGGAGGCCAGCACCACCGTGCACAACATTGGCTTTCTGAAGTTCATGGTAAAAATGGAAAACGGATTTTGCTGGTTTTGTCAAATAGCGCGGCCGAGCCAATGCCGGGTGGGCGGCATGGGCGGGATGCGTCGCGCACGCGCAGTGCGTTCAGCGATTGTTCCGGGCAGGAAGCGCCAGGGCGTGGAGGTGCTCCGGCAGTTGCTGGCGCTGCCAGGCGCGTTCCCGGGCGGTGGCTTCGGCGGCGTCCGAAACTTCGGCCGCGTCATGGGCGGCCGCGGTGGCCGCGAAGGTGGCGGCCTGTGCCGCGTGGCTGGCGACGTGGGCGGTGGCGGCGGCGTGTCCAGCGGCGCGGGCCGCGGCGCATGCAGCGGCGTGTGAGGTGGCATCCGAGGCAGCGGCGTGCGCGGCGAAGCCGGCGACGATTGCGTCGGTGATCATCAGGTGTCCCTGCTGCCACGCGCGTACTGCTTCGATGGCCTGGCGGGGACGGTGGTCCTCCGGGAACTCCTGTTCGAAGAAGGGGAGGACGCGCTCGGCGCAGTCGGCGGCCCAACGGGCCAGGCACTCGTGGTCGGACCTGTCGAGCTCCATGCTCCGCCCCTCCCTGCGTCACACTCCTTGCGTATTCACTGTCATTCCAGCCTCGCAGGTCAATGTGTGGCTAGAATCTCTTCCATGGTCAGGAACGCGTGGTGGATCGCGGTGCTGGTGGGCTGGCTGGCGGTGCCGGCAACCGGGTGGGCCTGTTCATGTACTTTTATCACGCAGGGACTTCCCGGTTCGCTAGAGGGGCTCGGGATCAGGCCGGGTTCATCTACCTGGGGCGGGTCCGTGACTCAGAGGGCCGGTCCGAACGCTTCGCCACCGTGGACGTCCTGGAGGCGTTCAAGGGCAGCGTCAAGGCGGGTGATGTGTTGCAGCTCCCTTACGGGTGGAGCGGTGACTGCGTCCTGAACCTGCCTGGGGGCCAGACATGGTTGCTCTATGCCGACAAGAGCAGCCCGGAGGCGGTCTGGATGTGCACGCGGAGCCGCAGGGTTCTTTCGTCGGATGACAGCGAACTGACCTGGCTCCGCACGGGCGTCCTTCCGCCGGTGCCCGTGTCGCTCCAGCGTGAGACCGTGAGCTGCGAGGCGTGTGACATCGAGGCGGTTGGAGGGCGTCTGTTGGCTCCTCCGCAGATGCCTCCCGCCACACCTGCTGCTCATGCGGAAGCGGAGGCGCTATGGAAGAAGGGCCAACCGTTCTTCACGGCCGAATACGCGGAGCATCTGATGATGTTCGGGGTGTCGCGGGAGGGCCGCGCGTTCGAGTTGACCGAAGTCTCTGGATCGTTCGGAGTGCAGAAGGCTTGCGAGCGGCGGGTCGAACTCCGCTGGTGCAAGCGATTGGAACTCCGTCAGAGGACGCCACGGTTTTCTGCCTTCCACTGTGTCGACCCTGGCGAGCCACAGGAGGCTTGCGACGAGCGTCGGAGCCGGAAGTCGGAGTGGTTTCCGATGGAGCGCCTGCCGGCCAGGGCGTGCATTTGGTTCAATCCCTCCGCTCCCTCGTGTGAGTTGGCCGAAGGCCGCTTCCCCTTTCCATCAGGCGCCCCGCCGTTGCCTGTCCTCGCCTGCCATCCCTGGACACCAGGAGCCCGCTCCGGCAGCTACTCCTGTGAGGTGAAGACGGCGCCGGAGCCCGTACCGCCAGAGCCGTGAGTCTTCATTGCTCGGGCTCCTCGCCTTCGTTGAGGAGGCCATGCTTGCGGAGCTTGTCGTGCAGCGTCGCACGGCCGATGCCCAGCGCCTTCGCGGCCTCCGTGCGCTGGCCCTTGGACGCCAAGAGCGCCGCGAGGATGAGCTCACGCTCGTGTGCATCCAGTTTCTCGCGCAGGGTGGTGCCGGTGTTGGCCTGGGACGTGGGCGTGCTGGCGCCTCCGGGCAACAACTCCAGGTCCAGGGTTCCGTCGGCGGACAGCACCACGGCGCTCTCCAGGGCGTTCTCCAACTCGCGCACGTTGCCGGGCCAGGGGTGGGCCGTGAGACGCTCCAGGAGGGCGGGCGTCAGGGGCACCGGTGGCATGTGGAAGCGCTCGGTGTGGCGGGCGAGGAAGTGTCTTGCGAGCGCGGCGATGTCCTCCGGGCGGCTTCGCAGCGGGGGCACCTGGAGCGTCACGACCTTGAGGCGATAGTAGAGGTCCTCGCGGAAGCGGCCCTCCGCCACGCGCTGGGGCAGGTCGCGGTGGGTGGCGGCCAGGACGCGGACATCCACCGGGAAGGAGCGGTCTTCTCCCACGGGCCGGACTTCGCCCTCCTGCAAGACGCGCAGGAGCTTCGCCTGGAGGGGCAGGGCGAGCTCTCCCACTTCGTCCAGGAGCAGGGTTCCTCCGGAGGCCTCGCGGAAGAGACCGGGCCGGGCTCGCACGGCGCCGGTGAACGCGCCCCTCGCATGTCCGAAGAGCTCCGCCTCCGCGAGCTCCGGCGTGAGGGCGGCGCAGTTGAAGCGCACGTAGGACTTGTCCGCGCGCGGAGAGGCTCGCACCAGTGCCTCGGCGACGCGCTCCTTGCCGGTGCCGCTCTCTCCCGTGATGAGCACGGTGACGTCTCGAGGGCCCACGCGCTGGATGAGCAGGGCCAGCCGCGCCATCGACGGTGAAACGAAGACCAGCGAGCGCAGCAGGTTCACTTCTCCGGACAGCCGCTCGTTCTCCGCCTCCAGCCGGACCATCCCGAGCGCCCGGCGCACGACGGCCAGCACGTCGTCCACGTCGAAGGGTTTGCGGAAGTAGTCCAGCGCGCCCAGCTTCATGGCCTCCACGGCGTGGCGTTCCGAGCCGTGCGCGGTGATGAGGATGACGCGGGGCGCACTCGGTCGCGCGGCGACGCGGCGGAGCAGCTCCATGCCATCCACGCGTGGCATGCGCAGGTCGCTGAGCACCAGGTCCACGGGCGGCTCCTGCTGCAGGCGCGCGAGCGCGGCCTCGCCGTCCACCGCTTCTTCCACGGTGAGCCCGTCATCCTCCAGCAAGCCGCGCAGCGTGTAGCGCACGCCCGCGTCGTCATCCGCCACCAGCACGCGGGCCTTCATGGCAGGGCCTCCTGTCGCTGTGTTTCGACCGGCTTGGGCGTGGCCGGGAGGCTCAGCTCCGCCACGCAGCCTCCGCCCTCACGGGCGCGCAGGCTCAACTCTCCGCCGTGCTGGCGCATCAGGGCTCGCGACAGGGCCAGGCCCAGGCCGGAGCCGTGGGGCTTCGTGGTGATACCCGGCTCGAAGACGCGCTCGCGCACCTCCGCCGCGAGCCCGGGACCCCGGTCCCTCACCTCCACGCGGCCGCCACCTTCCGGGGCCGTCCAGGCCTGGAGCTCCACCGTGGTGCCCCGAGGCGCGGCGTCCAGCGCGTTCTGCACCACGTCGATCAACACCTGGCGCACCTTGCGTGCGTCGCACCAAGCCTCCACCGGCGGCCCTTCCGCGACCCTCAATGCCACGCCTCGTTCTCCCGCCATGCCCTCGTGCAGCTCCGCCACCTGCCGGCACAGGCCATCCAGCTGCATGTGCGCTTCATTGAGCGGGAGCAGCGGCCGGGAGAAGTTGAGGAACCCTTCGAGGATCTCCTGCATCCGGTCCACCTCCCGGCGCAGCACCGCGAGCCGCTCCGCGGGCCGGCCCTCCACCTCGCGGGCAATCATCGCGGCCAGGCCCTTCACGCTCGCCAGCGGGTTCTTCAATTCGTGGGCAATCTCTCCCGACAGCGTGGTGAGCGAGCGCACCCGTTCCTCGTGCGCGCTCAGTGCCTCATCCCGCGCATCCAGCGCCGTGCGGACCATGCCGCGGTACGTGCGCCGCAGATGGATGCCGATGAAGTTCGTCCACATGACGAGGAACACCGTCACCGCGAGCATCGTCAGGAGCAGCGCATTGTTGTGTCCCGCGCGCGGGCCTCCACCGAAGAGCACGGGCACCAGGTCATCTACCGCGCCCGTCAACGTCACCGCCGCCTGCACGCCCACCAGCGCGAGCAGGTAGCCCGCCCACCTTCGAGCCCGCGCGGGCGTGAAGAGGATGGCCGTGGCCAGGGACGCCGGCAGCACCAGGGGAATGAGCGGGCTCTCCAGTCCTCCCAGCGACAGGTTCATCACCGTGAAGAGGGGGAACGCCACGGTCGGCAGCAGCCTGCCCGGCTCATGCGACACCACGGCTTGACGCCGCCACACCACGATGGCCCCCACCCCCGCCACCACGAGCGTCAACGCCAACGCCACACACCAACGGCGCCATGCGGCCGTGTCCCCGATGAGCCCCAGCGACACCATCACCACCGGCAGGGGACTCAGGAACGACAGCACCTTCGTCACCTGCCGGAACATCCGCGAGAACGCCTCGCGTTGGACCTGCTCGACTCCGGCGGACGTGGGCGGGGGTAGGGAATGCAAGGCGCGTCCTCCTGGACCGTGGGCGCTACCCTATGCCCAAGCAAGGCGGATGCCCCAGCCCGTGTGCCCTGGGGCCTCTTCCTCACTGCCCCCTTCGTGTTCGGAGACCCGGCACCGGGCGTCGGAAATCCGAACACTCCCGGTGCCGAGGACGGCCTCTACTTCCGGATGCGCAGCGTGACGGAGGTGAACACCTCGACGCTCTTCCCGCCCTCCTGGACGAAGCTGCTCGTGTAGCCCACCGGCTTGAGGAAGAGGCCGCTCGCTTCGTGCTCATTGACGGATTTGGGACCGAACCGCGCCATCTGCATCGTGCCCATGGCCATGCCCGTGCAGCCCACGCACTTGGGGGCCCGGTACGCGAACACCGTGCCGCCCTCGATTTGATTCGTGCCATTGAGGCGCGGCTTCGGGACGGCGATGAACAGCCGCTGATCGGTGCCAGGAATCTCCCAGACCGCGCCCAGCGGGAGGCTGCTGGTGCTGTCCGCGTTGGTGCCCACCGGACGGAGGGTCACCTCGGTGGAGCCACTGCTGTCGATGGCCGGGTTGATGCCGACGAGCTCCTCCTTCTTCGTCCACCCCAGCCAGTGAAGCTGCGGGAGGTTGTAGTTGTCCGACGCGAAGGTGCTCATGAAGCTGCTCGAGTCCGCGGACGAGCGGACCTGGCCGGTGGAGGGGTCTCGCACGTTGCTGTGCGCGAGGCCGAGGACGTGCCCGATCTCGTGGGCATAGTCCCGCGCCAGGGTGCCCTTGAGGAAGACGCTGCGCGAGCCGGCGTTCGAGGTGGAGCACATCCCGCCGGGCAGCACGAAGACCGTGAGGAACGCGCTCGAGTTGGCCTTCTGGCGGGCCTGGTTCTTCGCGGTGGTGCAGTTGCTGCTCGTCACCTGCACGGTCTGGGAGCCAGTGAACTCCAGGCTCACCTGGCCGCGAGACGCGACGGCGAAGTCGCGGTACACACCCCGGATGGTGTTCTGGATGGTGCTGAGGGCGGGCGTCGTCCTGCCATCCAGGGTGATGCGGACGACCTTGACGGTGTGCTTCGTGTTGATGGCGCCCAGTCTGCTGACGCCGTTGTAGTTCCTGACGCAGGTCGACTCATTGCCAGCGCAGTCATAGCGGTGCGCCGAAGGGAGCACCTCGACGTCCTGGACGCGGAACGAACGCACCTGGTCGTTCGCGCTCGCGCCGCTCCCGAACGAGGTCTCACAGAGGTTCGTGTCGGTGTCGACCGTGACCGAGTCGCCGGTGCAGTCCCCAGCGGCATGGAGCGTCACGGCCTTGCCGATGGGCACGTCGACGAAGGAGGCGCCCGCGGCCTGCGGGAGGGTGTGGCAGCCGTTGGATGCGGCTTCCTGAATCACCTGGGAGACACCGTTACAGCTTTCACGCACGCGGACGAGCGGCGCGCGCGGGGCGATGAGCTGCTCGCGCAGCACGGTCCAGTTGGCCGCCGTGCAGTTCTCGGCCTGCACCTCATCCAGGAAGAGGCCGTCCTCGAGCTCCGCGTGCTCGTAGGTCTGGCACGTCTCCCACAGCTCGCTCCAGTGTGCCCAGTCGCAGGTCCCCGCGCCGACATACGTCTCGACGCACGCGAGCGACGCCGCGAGCTCCGGGGAGACGACCGCCTGCCGGGTGGTCGCCCCGCCGGGCTGTTCGTGCGCGGGCGGCTCCCAGTCCTCACCCTGACACCCTGACACCAGTGCGCCGAACAGCATCACGCCCATCATGGACAGCTTCCGCATACCTCTCCCTCGCAGCCAATGGCCGCATGACACCGCGAAACATGTGCAGTGGATGAAAAGGCTCTTTACACGACTCTCCTGTAAATCATGGACAATCCGCATGGTATGTTTTGACGCGCTGTGCGTCTGGCATTCCGGCGACCCGGCGTCCGGCGCCGGAACTCCGAACAGGTGAAGGCCCTGCCCCCGGGGGCTCCCCTGTCGTTCAGTGTTGGCACGCCGGGTGCTCAAGGTGACGCCAGGACACGGGTTCAGGACCTGCCCGTGAGCTGGACGCGGACCCCCGGGCGAGGCAGGCGTAGCGTGGACCCGCCGCGCTCGGGGGGCGCTCCAATCGCGGCGAGGCCGCGCCAGGAGGCACGGGTGTCGGGACCGGGCAGGAAGAGGAAACACTCGAAGCGGGGCATCGTCGCGGGGGCGGTGCTGGTCGCCGTCATCGTCAGCGGCATCCTGTGGCTGCGGCGGCCGGCCCAGGAGCCGCCGCCACGCTTCACCGGCTTCGTCGTCAGCGACAACGTCTACCTGTCCTCGCCGGTGGCCGGCATGGTGGCGTCCGTGGCGGTGGTGCGCGGACAGCGCGTGGAGGTGGGCACGCCGCTGTTCCGCATGGAGCCCACGTCGCTGACTGCGCGGGCCGACCAGGCGCGGGCGCAGGTGGGGCAGATCGAAGCTCAGTTGCTCGCACGCCAGTCGGACGTGGCCCGGGCGCGTGCCTCGCTCGCCGCCGCGCAGGCGGAAGCGGACCGCGCGGACGCGGACCTGGCCCGGCTCGTCGCTGTCGAGAAGTCCGTGGAGGGCGCCGTGGCGCCCCAGCAATTGGACCTGCTGCGCGCGACGGCGACGCGCGCTCATGCCCAGCGAGACGCGGCCCGCACGGACGTGGCGGCGGCGGGCGCGCAGCTGGAGGTCGTCCGCGCACAACTCGCCAGCGGGCGCGCGGGCGTCACCGCAGCGGAGCAGCAGGTCGTGGAGCTGGCGCCTGTGTCTCCCGTCGTGGGCCGGGTGGAGGACGTCCTCTTCCAGCAGGGCGAGTGGGCCATGCCCAACGCCCCCGTCGTCAGCATCATCCCGGACGCGCAGCTGAAGGTGCGCTTCTACGTGCCGCAGGGGAGGGTGGCGTCCTTTCCGCCAGGCACCACGGTGGCCATCGCCTGCGACGGCTGCGACACCGGGATGACGGCGCGCGTGGACTACGTCGCGCCGCGCCCTGAGTACACGCCGCCCATCATCTACAGCCTGGAGACGCGGCAGAAGCTGGTGTTCCTGCTGGAGGCGGTGCCCTCCGCGCCCACGCGCCTCCTGCCCGGGCAGCCCATCGACGTGACACCCCTGAAGCAGGCACCCGTGGAGGCGGACCGATGAACGAGCGGGCCATCGACGTGCGCGGGCTCAACAAGTCCTTTGGCGACCGGCACGTCGTGCGGGACGTCTCCATCGCCGTGGATGCCGGACGCATCACCGGCTTCCTGGGCCCCAACGGCTCCGGCAAGACGACGACGCTGCGGCTGCTGTGCGGGCTGCTCACGCCCGACAGCGGCGAGGGCACCGTGCTGGGCCTGGACTTCCGTGCCCGGGGCGACGCCATCAAGCGCCAGACGGGCTACATGACGCAGAAGTTCTCCCTCTACGAAGACATGACGCTGGAGGAGAACCTTGCCTTCGTCGCGCGCGTCCACGGTCTGGACCAACGGCGCGAGCGGGTGGAGGACACGCTCCACCGGCTGGGCCTCTTCGACCGGAGAGACCAGCTGGCGGGCGCGCTCTCCGGCGGCTGGAAGCAGCGCCTGGCCCTGGCCGCCGCGACGCTGCACGAGCCCCGCCTGCTGCTCCTGGACGAGCCCACCGCGGGCGTGGACCCCAAGGCCCGCCGTGAGTTCTGGGACGAAATCCACACGCTCGCCGCGGGCGGGCTCACGGTGCTGGTGTCCACGCACTACATGGACGAGGCGGAGCGCTGCCACGACATCGGCTACATCCTGTATGGGCGCCTCATCGCGCGGGGCACGGCGGACGCGCTCATCCGCGACTCCGGGCTGGTGACGTTCCTGGGGGAAGGGCCGGGCATCGACCGCGCGGCGCACCTGCTGGCCCAGGCGGACGGCGTGCTCAGCGCCTCCGCGTTCGGCGCCGCCGTGCACGTCAGCGGGCTGAAGCGAGAAGCCCTGGAGGCCGCGCTCGTCCCCTGGCGCAAGGAACCCTTCCGGTGGAGCGAGGTGACGCCCTCCCTGGAGGACGTCTTCATCCAACTCATGGGTCGCGAGCGCGACGAACGGTACACGTCATGACGGGTTCGCTTCCGCGCATCCTGGCCGTGCTGCTCAAGGAGTTCACGCAGCTGCGGCGCGACCGCATCACCTACGCGATGATCCTCGTCATGCCGGTGATGCAACTGCTCATCTTCGGCTACGCCATCAACATGGACCCCCGGCACCTGCCCGCCGCGGTGCTGTCCCACGACACCAGCACCCTGGCGAACTCCGTCGTCGCCGCGCTGGAGCGCACTGGCTACGTGGACGTGCGCTACCTGCCGCGCTCCGACGAGGAGTTGGATCAGCTCATCCGCAGGGGACAGGTGATGCTCGGCATCACCATCCCCCCGGACTTCAGCAGGCGGGTGCTCAAGGGCGAGCGCGCTCAAATCCTCGCGGAGGCGGACGCATCCGATCCGCAGGCAGCGGCGGGGGCGCTCGCCGCGGTGAGCGTGCTGCCCACGGAGGCGCTGCGGAACGAACGGCTGGGGCTGGGGGCGCCCCGGTCCACCGCGCCCGCCTTCGAGGTGGTGGTGCACCGGCGCTACAATCCGGAGAGCCGCTCCCCGTTCCACATCGTGCCGGGTCTGCTGGGCATCATCCTGTCCATGACGCTGGTGATGATGACCGCCATGGCCGTCACCCGCGAGCGAGAGCGCGGCACCATGGAGACGCTGCTGTCCACGCCCGCCACCCCGGCGGAGATCATGGTGGGCAAGCTCACGCCGTACGTCGTCGTGGGGTTGGTGCAGACCGTCGTCGTGCTGGGCATGGCGCGAGGGTTGTTCTCGGTGCCCATGGCGCGCACGCCCGCGGGGTGGCTGGCATTGGTGTGCGGCATCGTGCTGTTCATCGTGGGCAACCTGTCGCTGGGCTACCTCATCTCCACCGTGGCGCGCAGCCAGCTCCAGGCGATGCAGATGTCCATGTTCTACATGCTGCCGTCCATCTTCCTCTCCGGCTTCGCCTTCCCCTTCCTGGGCCTGCCGCCGTGGGCGCGGGTGCTGGGCGAAATCATCCCCGTCACGCACTTCCTGCGCATCGTCCGGGGCGCGCTGCTCAAGGACCAGGTGCTCGCGGACATGGGGAACGACCTGCTGGCACTGGGCCTGTTCGTGCTCGCGGTGGCCGGCGCGGCACTCGCGAGGTCACGCACGACCTTGGATTGATTGACGCCACACGTCGAGCATGACGCAGCCGCGAAAGGAGGGTGCTTGGACGTCCGGACGATCCAACCGGACCGCCGTTTGCAACCTTACTTCCGCACCGGAGCCACGTTTCACGTGGTTTCGCGGGGTTCAGTCCCGCCTCCGGTCTGGAGATGCCCATGTCCCGTGACGACTCCTTCGCGGTAGGTGCGGTGCGGACTTCGCGCCTGCAGGATGCGCCGCGTTCAAGCTCCCATCGGTGGGGGAGGGTGACCCTCCCCTTCGTGCTCCTCTGCGTGGCGACCTTCGCCGCCGGCTGTGGGGACGATGATGACAACTGCGTTCCCAGGACGTGCGAGTCGCGGGGCTTCAACTGTGGCGACACGACGGATGGCTGTGGCCACGATCTCGACTGCGGCACCTGCGCGACGCCCGCTACCTGTGGCGGCGGTGGCGAGGCCAATGTCTGTGGTTGCCCCGACATCAAGACGGCGTGCAGCCCCGGGGTCGAGTGCGGCACCGAGCCGGATGGCTGCGGTGGCACCGTCTCCTGCGGGACGTGCGCGGCGCCGGAGGTGTGCGGCGGACGCGGCGTGGAGCAGACGTGTGGCATCCCCGCCGCGAACCGCGAGTGCAGTGATGGCTGGTGCTGGGAGTATCCACTGCCCCATGGCTACAGCTTCAAGGGCGCGCACTTCAGCGCGGCCAATGACGGCTGGGCCGTGGGCGAGGACGGCTTCATCCAGCACTGGGACGGAACGCGCTGGACGCGCGTGGCCAGTGGGACGCTGACGTCGCTGAGCGACGTGCACGCCCTCTCCGCGACGAACGTGTGGATGGTGGGCGCGGGCGGCACCGTGCTCCACTCCACGACGGGCAGTGCTTTCTCTGCCGTGAGCTCCGGGACGACGCGCGACCTGAACTCCGTGTGGGCCTCCGGTCCGGGCGACATCTGGGCCGTGGGCGCCAACGGCACCGTGCGGCGCGACCAGGGCAGCGGCTTCCAGGGCGTGGACGTGTCCACGACGAAGAACCTCAATGGCGTGTGGGGCAGCGGGCCTTCGGATGTCTGGATGGTGGGGCAGTCCGGGACGCTGCGCCGGTACGACGGCAATGCGGTCTCCGGCATCGACGCGGGCACCACGGACATCGACTTCCATCAGGTGACGGGCACCGGTCCGAACGACGTCTGGACCGTCGCCTCGGATGACCCCTGCATCTTCTGTGACGACTACGGCCAGGTGTTCCGCACCACGCCCGCGGGCATCGAGCAGTCCCTGCGCTCGTCGGATCAACTGTTCTACGTGTACGCCGCGTCGCCCTCGCTGGTGCTGTCGGGTGGAGAGGACTTCGGCTACGTCTACAACGGCACGAAGTGGACGGACACGGACGAGGACGCCGTGGGGCCCATCACCGGCAGCGGGCCTGACAACGTGTGGTCCTTCGGTTCGGGCGGGCAGATGCAGAAGTGGAGCGGGCAGGCGTGGATCTCCCAGACTCCGCTGCGCACCTTGAGGGTGGCGCGGGCCATCCATGGCACGGGGCCGTCGGACGTGTGGGCGGTGGGTGACCCGGGCCGCGTGCTGCACTGGAACGGCGGCGGCTGGATCGAGCCGCAGCTGGACTTCTCCCCCGTCGACGACGTGACGGGCGTCTACGCGGCCTCCTCGACAGACGTCTGGGTGACGTCCTCCTTCCATGACCGCATCTACCGGTTCGACGGAGCCCGCTTCATCACGCAGTACACCGCGGAGTCGTCGCTGGCGCTGAACGCCATTCACGGCGTATCCGCGGCGGACATCTGGGCGGTGGGCGCGTCCGGCCAAGCCGTCCATTTCGACGGCACCACCTGGACGCGGAAGCCCACGGAGGTTCAGGCGACGCTCAACGCTGTCTGGGTGCAGGGGCCCTCGCTGGCCCTCGCGGTAGGCGACGCCGGCACCATCCTGCGCTGGGACGGCACCGCCTGGAGCACGATGACCTCCGGAACCAACAAGGCCCTGAAAGCCGTGTGGGGCAGCGGGCCGGCGGACGTCTGGGCGGCGGGCGCGGAAGGCACGCTGCTGCGCTACAACGGCGCCCTCTGGCTCCCCGTGGCCAGCGGCACCTCGTCCCAGCTCAACGGGCTGATGGGGCGCTCCGCCAACGAGGTCTGGGCGGTGGGCGACAACGGCACGCTGCTTCGCTTCGATGGCGGCAAGTGGAACGCGGAGACCACCGGCACCCGCCGCGTCCTCCGGGGCGTGTGGGCGCCGTCTTCGTCGGAGCTGTGGCTGGTGGGGGACACGGCCGTCCTTCACAAGCCTTGACGCCACGCGAGCAGGCTTGAGCGCGAGGCGCCGCATGGGTTCCCTGTCGACCGGGGAGCCCATGCCGCGCCGTGTCCCGAGCACGGCCTGCCGTCATCACCATCGTCTTCTGGTACCCACTTCAGAAGGAGATTGGTGATGTGCTGCAACACCCGAATCTGGCATTCCCACCACTGCATCCTGCCGCCGTACGTCAGCCGGCAGATTGCGCAGAACGGCTCACCGCAGCAGCGCGCGAGGGCCCTGCGGACGCTCTCCATCGACAACACCCTGCGCGCCATCCGCCTGTCGAGCAGCGGTGCGCCCCAGGCGGCGAAGCGCCTCATCCCCGCCCCCATGGTCGTGGAGAGCCAGAAGCTCCGCACCATCTACGACGTGAAGAACACCGAAGCCCTTCCGGGAACGGTGGCCCGCAAGGAGGGCGATGCCGACGTCAGCGACCAGGCGGTCGACGAAGCCTATGTCGGCCTGGGCGCGACCTACGACCTCTACTGGGACGTCTACGGGCGCAACTCCATTGATGGCAACGGCATGCCGCTGAACGGTCACGTCCACTATGGCAGTGGCTACGACAACGCCTTCTGGGACGGCGAGCGCATGGTGTTCGGCGACGGCGACGGGGAGCTGTTCAACCGCTTCACCATCTCGGTGGACGTCATCGGGCACGAACTGGCCCACGGCGTGACGGAACACGAGGGCCCTCTTGCCTACTTCTCCCAGGCGGGCGCGCTCAACGAGCACATGTCGGACTGCTTCGGCTCGCTCGTGAAGCAGCGCCTGTTGAACCAGACGGCGGAGCAGGCCGACTGGCTCATCGGCGCGGGGCTCCTCACGGACAAGGTCCAGGGCAAGTCGCTGCGCTCCATGAAGGACCCCGGCACCGCGTTCGATGATCCGGTGCTCGGCAAGGATCCGCAGCCGGCCCTCATGAAGGACTTCGTGAACACGTGGGAGGACAACGGCGGCGTGCACATCAACTCTGGCATCCCCAACAAGGCCTTCTGCGTCGCGGCCACCAACCTGAAGGGCTACGCGTGGGAGAAGGCCGGCCTCATCTGGCTGGAGACGCTGCGCGACCCCCGGCTGAAGCCCAACGCCTCGTTCCTCTCCTTCGCCCGGCTCACCGTGACGGCGGCCGTCCGCCTCTACGGCAGCGGTGACGAGGAGCAGATCGTGCGCGACGCCTGGAACCAGGTGGGCATCAAGGTCTCCAAGGAGCGGGCGGGCGCGCCGGCCTGGACGCCGCAGGTGCCGAAGCAGGCCGCGCAGCCGGTGCAGCGCAAGCACTAGGCCCTGGGGTCGACGGAATGCGAATCGAGCTCAAACGGGAGGGAGGCGTCGCCTTCTTCCCGGGCCTCGCCAGGCCCCGCACCGTGGACCTGGCGGCCCTGCCTCCCGCCACGGCGGAGGCGCTCCAGCGGGAGGTGCGGGAGGCCCGCTTCTTTGAACAGCCGGCCACCGTGGGGGCTTCGCCCCAGCGGGGCGCGGACCGGACGCGCTACACCGTCACCATCGAGGACGATGGCGGGAGGAGGCATTCGGTCCAGCTGATGGAGCCCGTGACGGAGCCGCACCTGCGCTCCCTGCTGGAGCTCATCCAGAAGGCGGCTCGGGACACGCGCTAGTAGCGCGGACGGGTGGGCAGGTTCAGGTCGTCGCGGAGGACGTTCTCTCCGGGGCGGCCGCCCTGCACCACGTCCGGCGTGGACGGGTCCTGGTCCAGGTCGATGGGCAGGCCCACCGCGGACGTCTCGCGGTTGTTCACGCCGTCCTTCTCACCGACCGCCAGCGTGCCGTTGGCGTAGTCCGAGGCGTGCACCATCTCGTGGAACAGCGCGACGACGGGCGGGCGGTTCATCCAGTCCTCGCTGCCCAGCGAGATGCGCGTGGTGTTGTAGTTCACCGTGCCGTTGGTGCCCTTGCCCGGCGTGCCGTCCGCGTTGAACCAGGCGTCGTCCTTGTTCTGCGCGGACGCGGAGTTGCCGCTGGACGTCTCCTTGATGGTCGTGGTGTGGCCGCTGTCATCCAGCGTGCGCAGCAGGTCCTGGCCCGAAGGCAGCGAGCGCATCGCGTCCAGGTCCGACTGCACGCGCGCCTGGAAGTCCGCGCTGCCCGACACCGTCACCGAGCGGCCGCGCTGGTCGGCGTTCGTCATGTCGACGATTTCGCGCTCGCCCTCGGCCGCGTCGGCGGTCTTCTCGTTCTCTTCGACGTAGAGCTTGTCCGTGCCCGTGCCGCCACGGACCGTGTCCTTGCCCGCGCCACCCGCCACCGCGTCGTTGCCGGCGCCGCCGCTCAGCGTGTCGTCGCCGCGCCCGCCGATGACCTGGTCGTCGCCCTCGCCGCCGTAGGCCCGGTCGTTGCCCGCGCCCGCGTCGATGTAGTCCCGGCCCTTGCCGCCGGACAGGGAGTCGTTGCCGTCCAGGCCGTACATCACGTCGCGGCCCTCGCCACCCATGATGCGGTCATCGCCCGCGCCGCCCTCCAGGTAGTCGTCGCCGTCCTGGCCCTTCAGCGTGTCCTTGCCCTCGCCACCGATGAGGGTGTCGTTGCCCGCGCCGCCGATGAGCGTGTCGTTGCCCTTGCCACCGGTGAGCTTGTCGTCGCCCGCGCCGCCGTCCAGGGTGATGTCCTGCGTGACGCTCGCGTCCACGGTGATGGAGTCGTTGCCGTCACCGCCGTTGATGATGGCGCCCTTGGCCTGCTCCGCGGTCAGCGTGACCGTGTCGCTGCCGGACTTGATGGTCAGCCCGCCGTCCTTGTTCTGCGACACCGTCGCGGTGTTGTTGCCCGCGCCCAGGTCCACCACCGTGCGCCCATCCGCGTTCGTGCTCACCTGGGGCCCGGCAAGGGCGCTGCCCACGCGGCCCGCGATCTTGCCCAGCGCCTCGCCGATGCCGCCGGCCGCCTTGCCCGCGGCCTTGCCCAGGGCGCCCCCGATGCCCCCAGCGCCCTCACCGGAGCGGATCTCCGCGGACAGCACCGGCCGGGAGGCGGCGCCCGAGCGCGGGGCCGAGTCGAAGCCGTCCTTCATCCGCTGCGCGACAGCGGCCTTCACCGCGTTGGGCTTCGCCGTGACGGGAGCCTTCACCGGCTGCGTGCTCACGGGGGACGAGGTGGGGCGCGAACCGGGCTTGCCAATCGAGGTCATGTCGCTTCTCGCGGGTGACGGAGACACCCGGTGCGGGTCCGGCGGACGGCTGCCGGGGAGCGGATGAATGCCGCCCGAAGGGGATTGTCGCGGAATCGTGACGCCGGTTGCCTCGGACCGCTGTTTCCAGGCCAACCCCTGGGAATGACTCGTTCAGGGGCGGGGGCAGGGCCATGTCACGGGCGTGTGACACGAGCCGCTCGTTCGTGTGACAGGACCGCGTCGCCGGTAACGGTGTGGCAACAACAGGGGTCGGTGCATGGCGGAGGGCCGCTCTCTTCGGTAACGGGAGCGCCACAACGGGACCGGGCGGGTCCCTCCCTGCTCCCCGCCCGTCTCCTACGAACCCATGACCCTCGCCTCGTCCCACCGCTCCGTCCTTCAGGCCCTGCTGGCTGGTACCGCGCTCTTCTTCTCCTCCTCCACCCTGGCCCAGGCCCAGGAGACTCCGCCCGAGCCCGCTCCCCAGGGCGAGGTCGTGCCTCCCGCGGCCCTGCCGCCCCCCGCGGAGGAGAAGGAAAAGGAGAAGGAGAAGAGCAAGCCCTGGTACGAGAGCATCCGCCTCCGGGGCTACACGCAGGTCCGCTACAACCGGCTGCCCAGCTTCCGGGTGAACGACTCGCTCATCAACGACCAGGGCGACCGCTTCCTGGGCAAGGACACCGGCTTTGGCATCCGCCGCGCGCGGCTCGTCATCTTCGGGGACGTGCACCCTCACGTGTCCATCTACCTGCAGCCGGACTTCGCCTCCGTCATCGGTGACCAGTACAACGTCGCCGTCATGCGGGACTGGTACGCGGACATCTTCGTGGACGCGAAGAAGGAGTTCCGCTTCCGCGTGGGCCAGTCGAAGGTGCCGTTCGGCTTCGAGAACCTCCAGTCCAGCCAGAACCGCCTCGCGCTGGACCGCAACGACGCCATCAACAGCGCGCTGAAGGACGAGCGCGACGTGGGCGTGTTCTTCTACTGGGCGCCCTCGCACATCCGCGAGCGCTTCAAGTACCTCGTCGACAGCGGCCTCAAGGGCTCCGGCGACTACGGCGTGGTGGGCCTGGGCGTCTACAACGGCCAGACGGCCAACCGCGCCGAGCGCAACAACAGCCCCCACGCCGTCGCGCGCGTCAGCTATCCCTTCCTCTTCGGTTCCCAGTACGTGGAGGTCGGCACCGGCGCCTACTACGGCCGCTTCAACCTCAGCGCGGCCCCGCGCGATGACGCGGCCTATGCGCTGGCGCGTGGCCCCAACATGGTGGATGCCCGCGCCATCGTCAGCCTGATGATCTACCCGCAGCCCCTGGGCTTCCAGGCCGAATACAACATCGGGCGTGGGCCGTCGCTGGGCTCGTTCCCGGACGAGGCGCTGCTCATCGACAGCCGCAACCTGCATGGCGGCTACGCGCAGCTCATGTACAAGCTGGACGGCGTGGTGGGCGTGTCACTCATCCCCTACGTGCGCGGCACGCTCTACAAGGGCGGCAAGAAGTTCGAGACCAACGCCCCCCTCTACGACGTGCGCGAGCTGGAGCTGGGCGCGGAGTGGCAGATCTGGAAGGCGCTGGAGCTGACGGCCGCCTACGTCATCGCGGACCGCACCTCGTCGCGCTACCCGTATGAACAGGAGCAGGGGCACGTGACGCGCCTCCAGCTCCAGTTCAATTACTGAGTCAGAGTCGCGGGTCGACGGGCTCGCTCTCCAGGGCGAGCACGCCGAAGACGCACTCGTGCACGCGGCGCAGGGACTCCTTCTTCGTGAAGCGCTCCAGTCCCTCCACGCCCAGCGAGAACTCGCGCAGCGCGAGTGAACGCTTGGTGCCCAGGCCGCGCTGGCGCAGCCGGTCCAGGTTCGCGGGCGTGGTGTACTCCGGGCCGTAGATGATGCGCAGGTACTCCGTGCCCCGGGACTTGATGGCGGGCTGCACCACGCCCTTGCGTCCGCGCACCGCGAAGCCGAAGGGCTTCACCACCATGCCCTCGCCGCCGCGCGCGGTGAGCTCCTCCCACCACCGCACGCCGCCGGCCACCGCGTCCGCGTCCTCCAGCGCCACGACGCGGTAGGGCGTGGCCACCAGGAACGACGGGTCCGCGCGGCACACGCGGGCCAGCGTCTCCATGTGCCAGACGTGGTCCTTGTCCACGTGGGTCGAGCCCTCCGTGGCCAGCAGGTGGAACGGCGCCAGCCGCACGTCGTCCAGCGACGTCACCGGCCAGCAGTAGCGCCGGTACGCCTCCACGTAACGCTGGACGTCGGTGGCCTTGTCCGTGAAGCGCGCGGACAGCTCGCCCAGCGGCAGCCCCCGGGCGGTGGCCTGCCCCAGCACGGACACCACGTCCGTCAGCGCCGCGCGGGAGGCAGCCCCCACGGCGGCGTACGGGTCACGCAACAGCTCCTGGGCCTTGAGCGACCAGGGCATCAGCTCGCAGTCCAGGCAGGCCCAGTCCGTCTTCAATTCCTCCCAGAAGCCGGACGCGTCCAGCGCTGTACGGACGCGCGCGAGGAACGCGGCCTCCATGGCTTCGTCGGTGAAGAAGCGCCGGCCGGTGCGCGTGTAGCAGACGCCCGTCTCGCCGGAGGTGACGCCGAAGCGGCGGCGGGCGGCGTCCGCGTCGCGCGCGATGACGACGACGGCGCGCGAGCCCATGTGCTTCTCCTCGCAGACGACCTGCGCCACGCCCTCCTTGCGGTAGTAGTCGAACGCCTGCTGGGGATGCTCCAGGAAGCCGGGCTCGGTGCTCGTCTCCGACGGCGACATGGTGGGCGGCAGGTAGATGAGCCAGCGCGGATCGATGGCGAAGCGGCTCATCGCCTCCAGCGCCGCGGTGGTGTTCTCCTCGCGCAGGGTGACGTGCGCGGCCAGCCGCGTGGAGATGACGCGCTTGCCCCGCACGTCCTCCAGGTCCAGCACGTCATCCGCCTGTTGCTGCGCGCTCAGGCCGGACGGAGCCGGAGCGGCCAGGGGCTTCACCGGCTCGCAGTACACGCGCTGCGCGGGGACGGAGACCAGCTCACGCTCCGGGTAGCGCAGGGCGGTGAGCTGGCCGCCGTAGACGCAGCCGGTGTCCACGCACAGCGTGTTGTTGACCCACTCGGCCTCCAGCACGGCCTGGTGGCCGTACACCACCGACGCGCGGCCCCGGTACTCCGCCGCCCAGTTGAAGCGCACCGGAAAGCCGTATTCGTCCGTCTCGCCCGTCGTCTCTCCGTAGAGCGCGAAGGTGCGCACGCGGCCGGAGCCCCGGCCCTGCATGCTCTCCTTCAGGCCCGCGTGCGCCACCACCAGTCGCCCGTCGTCCAGCACGTAGTGGGACACCAGGTCGTCGATGAACTTCGCCACGCGCTGGTGGAACTCCGGCGGCTCCTGCTCCAGCTGCTCCAGCGTCTGGGCCATGCCGTGGGACACGTTGACCTTGCTGCCGCGCAGCTTGCGCAGCAGCTTCATCTCGTGGTTGCCCGGCACGCACAGCGCGGTGCCGGCCTCCACCATGTCCATAACCAGCCGCAGCACGCCCGGGATGTCCGGGCCGCGGTCCACCAGGTCGCCCAGGAAGACGGCCTTGCGGCCCTCCGGCGGGCGCACGTCGAAGCCCGGCGTGCCGTCCGCGCGCGGACGCACCTGGTAGCCCAGCTTCGCGAGCAGCGCCTCCAGCTCCTCACGGCAGCCGTGGATGTCTCCGATGATGTCGAAGGGCCCGCGCTCGCGCTTGAGGTTGCACCAGAGCGGCTGGCGCTCCAGCACCACGCGTTCGATGGCGTCCGGCTTGAGGACGTGGAGGTGGCGGAAGCCCTCGCGCTCCAGGCCGCGCATGGAGCGGTGCATCTGCGAGACCTGGTTGCGCACGAAGCGGAAGCTGGCGGCGCGGTCCGGCCGCTGCTGGTTGCGCTCGATGCAGGTGCGCTCCGGCACGTCCAGCACCAGTGCCACGGGCAGCACGTGGTACTCGCGCGCCAGTTCGACGAAGGCCTTGCGGGACTCCGGCTGCACGTTGGTGGCGTCCACCACTGTGAGCAGGCCCCGCGCCAGCCGCTTCGCCGCGACGAAGCGCAGCGTCTCGAAGGCGTCCTTCGTCGCCTCCTGGTTGTTCTCGTCGTCGGACACGACGCCCCGGTAGGTGTCCGAGGAGAGCACCTCCGTGGGCTTGAAGTGCCGACGCGCGAAGGTCGACTTCCCCGAGCCGGACGGGCCAATCAGCACGACGAGTGACAGCTCTGGAATGTGGATGTTCATCGCGTGAATACCGCCATCTGCGTCGGCGCGCCGACCTCCGCGTCGTTCTCGCCCACCGGCCGGAAGCTCACGGTGTAGCCGTAGCGCTCGCACATGCTCGCCGCCCACGCCTCGAACTCGGCGCGGGTCCACTCGAAGCGGTGGTCGCGGTGGCGGAAGGTACCGGTGGGGAGCGAGGTGAAGCGCACGTTGTACTCGGCGTTGGGGGTGGTGAGGAGGATGAGGCCCGGCCGCGTGTACTCGAAGAGCACGCGCTCGAAGGCCGCGAGGCGCGGCATGTCCAGGTGTTCGATGACCTCGATGACGGTGGCGGCGTCGAAGCCCGCGAGCCGCTGGTCGCGGTACAGGAGCGAGCCGTGCAGCAGCTTCACGCGCTGCCGTTGCAGGTCCGGCATCCGTTCGATGCCGAGCCGGTCGTGGGCAATCTCCAGCGTGCGGTAGGACACGTCCATGCCGACGAGCTCGGTGAAGCGGCGGTCCTTCAGCAGGGCCTTGATGAGCTTGCCCTCGCCGCAACCCAGGTCCACCACGCGCGCGGCGCCGTGCTCCTGGAGGACGGACATCACCGTCTGGAGCCGCTGTTCGTTGAGGCTCAGGCGTGATTCGAGCACGGCCTCCTCGGCGTTGCGCGCCTCCTGGCGTTCCTCGGGCTCGGGGGCCTCGTCGCCCGCGAGCCGCTCCAGGGCTTCGCGCGCCAGGCTGTGGCGGTGGCGCAGGTAGCGGCGGGCAATCTGCTCGCGCTCCGGGTGCGCGGCGAGCCAGCCCTCACCGTGGCGCACCAGCTTCTCCACCTCCTCGTCGCCGACCCAGTAGTGCTTGTCGTCGTCGAGCACCGGGATGAGGACGTACAGGTGCGAGAGCAGGTCGCCCAGGCGCACCTGTCCCTCCAACGTCACGGTGAAGTAGCGGCTGTCTCCCCACGCGGGCACCGTCTCATCCAGCGCATGGCGGGTCGCGGTGACGGTGTAGCCGAGCGGCTCGAAGAGGCGGCGCAGGAAGGTTTCACCGCCCCGGCAGGGCAGCACCGACAGGCGGGCGGAGAAGGGCAGGGGTTGTGCGGCCAGCTCCGGCCGGTCCTTGCTTCGCCCCGACAGAGCGGTGCCGAAGACGCGGGACAGCGCCACGCTCATGAAGGACGACGCCACGTAGGGCCGGTCGTTGACGTACTGGTCCAACGTGCCGCCCTGGCCTCCGGACGACGGACGGCCGCGCACCAGGGCGACAGGGTCCACCTCCAGGAGGAGTGCCGCGGTGGTGCGGCCGGCGGAGGCCTCCGGGTAGAAGACGTGCGCCAGTCCGAAGGGAAGCTCGAAGGACTGGGGCCGTTCCGGGTTCTTGTGCAGCAGGTAGCCCAGGTCTGTCGCGGGCGAATGGGTCGTCGATAGGGTCAGGAGCATGGGGGGCGCGCGTGAATCCTGCTGCGCGCTGGACGGGTGGAACAAGGGGCCCTGACGGAAGAAGCCCCTTCTTCCCCGCCTACCCGCCGACTGACTGGTCGATGGCGCCGAAGATGCTGGCGCCCGAGTCGTCCCGCATCTCGATGCGCACGTGGTTGCCGCGCTTCAGGAACGGCGTCTTCGGCGCGCCGTCCCGGAGCGTCTCCACGACGCGCACCTCCGCGATGCACGAGTAGCCCGCCCCACCCGCACTCACCGGCTTACCGGGACCGCCGTCCGGGCCCCGGTTGGACACCGTGCCGGAGCCCACGATGCTGCCCGCGCACAGCGAGCGCGTCTTCGCCGCGTGGGCCACCAGCGTGCCGAAGTCGAACGTCATGTCCACGCCCGCGTCCGCTCGGCCGAAGGGCTCGCCGTCGAGGAAGACCTCCAGGCGGCGGTGCAGCTTGCCTTCCCGCCACGCGGTGCCCAGTTCGTCTGGCGTGACGAACACCGGAGAGAACGCCGACGCGGGCTTGGACTGGAAGAAGCCGAAGCCCTTCGCCAGCTCGTTCGGAATCAGGTTGCGCAGCGACACGTCGTTGACCAGGCCCACCAGCACGACGGCGCCCAGGGCCTGCTCGCGCGTGGCCCCCAGCGGCACGTCGCGCGTCACCACCACGACCTCGCCCTCCATGTCGCAGCCCCAGGCCTCGTCGGCGAGCGGGATGGGCTGGCGCGGCCCGAGGAACCCGTCGGAGCCGCCCTGGTACATCAACGGGTCGGTCCAGAAGGAGGGCGGAAGCTCCGCGCCGCGCGCCCTGCGCACCAGCTCCACGTGGTTCACGTACGCGGAGCCGTCCGCCCACTGGTAGGCGCGGGGCAGGGGCGCCGCGCACCGTGCGGGGTCGAAGGGCGCTCCCGGAACCTCTCCGCGCTCCAGCCGCTCCGACAGCGCGCGCAGGGCTGGTGCGTGGCGGTCCCAGTCATCCAGGGCGGCCTGGAGCGTGGGCGCGATGGCGGACGCATCCGCCTGCCGGGACAGGTCCTTCGTCACGACGACGAGCCGCCCGTCCCGTCCTGCGTCGACCGAGGCGAGCTTCACGACTGGCCGCCTCCCGTGGAGGACATCTTCGCCTTGGGCAGGTCCGCCCAGCAGGCGTCGTAGTCCTTCTGGAGGACGGGGCTCTCCATGGCCTGGAGCGTGGGCGCGATGACCCAGCGGGTCTCGAACATGAAGGCGAGCGTGTTGTCGATCTTCTTCGGCGTCAGCTCCGCGGCGACGGCGGCTTCGTACGTCTTGCGGTCCGGGCCGTGGGCGCTCATGCAGTTGTGGAGCGACGCGCCGCCGGGCAGGAACGCGTCCTCCTTGGCGTCGTAGACGCCGTGGACCAGGCCCATCAGCTCGCTCATCACGTTGCGGTGGAACCAGGGCGGCCGGAAGGTGTTCTCCGCCACCATCCACCGGGGCGGGAAGATGACGAAGTCGCAGTTCGCGGTTCCCGGCGTGTCACTGGGCGACGTGAGCACCGTGAAGATGGACGGATCCGGGTGGTCGTAGCTCACCGTGTTGATGGTGTTGAAGCGCGCCAGGTCGTACGTGTACGGCACGTTGTTGCCGTGCCACGCCACGACGTCGAACGGCGAGTGGTCCAGCGTTGTCTCCCAGAGGTTCCCCTGGAACTTCTGCACCACGCGCGTGGGGCGCTCCACGTCTTCATACGCCGCATGAGGCGCCACGAAGTCGCGAGGGTTCGCCAGTCCGTTGGAGCCGATGGGCCCCAGCTCCGGGAGCCGGAACTGCGCGCCGTAGTTCTCACAGATGTAGCCGCGCGCGGAACCGCCGGGCAGCTCCACCCGCATGCGCATGCCGCGCGGGATGAGCGCGATGTGGCCGGGAGGGACCTCCAGCACGCCCAGCTCCGTGACGATGCGCAGTGTCCCGGACTGGGGGACGATGAGCATCTCACCGTCGGCGTTGAAGAACGCCGTGTCCGTCATGGACGCCGTCGCCGCGTAGAGGTGCACCGCCGCGCCCGCGTTCTCGGCCGGGGAACCATTGCCGCCCAGCGTGAAGAGGCCCTCCAGGAAGGTGGTGGGCGTGGTGGGCATGGGCGCCGGGCTCCAGCGCAGCCGGTTGGGCGAGGGAGGCACCTCCCGGAAGGGGCCGCTCTTGAGCGTGCGGGCCTCCACGGGCCGGTACGCCGGGTGGCCCGCGCTGGGCCGCAGCCGGTACATCCACGTGCGCCGGTTCACGCCGCGAGGCGCTGTGAACGCGGTGCCGGAGAGCTGCTCGGCGTAGAGGCCGAACGCGACGCGCTGGGGCGTGTTCTGGCCTACGGGAAGCGCACCGGCGACAGCCTCCGATGCGTGCTCGTTTCCAAAGCCTGTCAGATGGCGGACGTTTTCCATGGCGCCCGAAATAGTAACAGATGTAACCAATCCGGCAAGGCTCAGGGGCCGGGCTTGAGGGCGCGGATGGCGGCGCGCTCCACGCGCTCCAGCAGGGAGCGAAGCACCTCGCGTTCAGAGGGCGACAGCTCCGCGAGCACCTCCGCCTCCGCTTCGAGCGCGGCGGGGGCCACCCGCTGGTAGAGCCTGCGTCCCGAGGCGGTCAGCGTCAGGCGCCGTGAGCGGGCGTCGCTCTGGCTCGTGGCGCGCCGCACCAATCCGCGCTCCTCCAGCGAGCGCGCGGCGCGGCTCACCGGGACCTTCTCCATCCGCGTGCGCCGGACGAGCTCCAGCTGCGAGCGCTCCCCGTCCTCGCCCAGGACGGCGATGAGCCGCCACTCCTGCGTGGAGAGGCCGTCCTCGGCCGCGTACACGCGGGCGATGCGCTGGCTCACGACGTTGTCCGCGACCGACAGGCGATAGGGGAGGAACTCATCGAGGGTGAGGCTCGCGGTGCGTGCTTTCTTCATCGGGCGTCCGACTATAGCGAGCGTGGCCCGCGTGCCACGGCTCGCGTGAGGGGTGGTGCTGGTGTCGCGCGCCCATCCGTCCCCGGATTGAGGGCATCCGCCTGGGGCGCCCTCGCAGCTCGAAGGTCATGACGACTATCGGCTTCATCCTCGCGGCGGCGCTGCTCATTGGCGTGCCGGTGATGATCGACGGCCTGATGGACTCAGGCTTGGATCAGACGACGAAGCTGCTCGTGGGTCTGCCCATCACGGACGTGGGCTTCGTGGGCGTGGTGCTGGTCGTCGTGGGCTTCAGCTGGGGAGGGCGCATCGCGCGGGAGAACAAGGCCCGCCGCGAAGCGCTCGTCGAAGAGAAGACCCAGGTGGAGGCGGAGTTGCGGGACCTGCGGGCCCGCCGCGATGGCCTGCGCTCGCGGCAGTGGCAGCCCCGCCCCTCCGTCCCCCTCATCGCCGTGAACTTCTGACCGGGTCAGTAGGTGCAAGCGCGGTTGTTGCAATACCCCTGACGCGTGCCGCAGACGCAATCCGAGTCGTCGATGCAGCGGCTGGACGGGCACGTCGGGCCGCCACCGCCGCCTCCGCCCGGGAGTTGGTAGGAGCAGGCGTTGCGCGCGCACGTCACGGACCGCGCGTTGGGACACGCGTTCCAGCAGTCATCCTCGGAGGAGCACCGGACGGAGACACAGACCAGGCTCGCGGCCTCCTCGGGCGTGGGCTCTGAGGTCAGGGCCTCGGATGACTCGGCGGCGGCGCACACCGCCTGCGTGGCCATCTCCAGGGCCGTCGCGGACGGCTCCGCGAAGGCCGCGGTGGCCGCGAAGGACAACAGGACAGCGACGCTCCAGGACAGGCTTCGACGGGACGACATGGCGGCGGGCTCTTTCCTCCCAGGGAGGCCATGCGGCACTTGCATGGGAATTCCTGGGACCACCAAATTAGCATGGCTGTCCTGACTGGCGCCGGTGCCGCCGGACGCATCCCGGGCAAGGGGGGCATCGGTTGGATTGACACCCCGCCCGGAGCCGATTGCCGCGTGCGCCAGGTCCCCCCACCGTTCCTGGAAGATCGCAGGCCCGAGGGGACCTCATGCGCGCGCAACTCCTGTTCATCCTCATCCCGTCTTTGATTGTCCCGGGCACGTATGCCGGAGCGCAGGACGCCAGCCCGCCGGATGCTGGCGCGGCCGCGCACGGGGCGCATGGCAAGTCTTCCGCGCTGTCGAGCCTGACCTCGCTCGCCCAGGGCGCGGTGCTCTTCGATGACCTGGGGACCCTCCAGCGGAAGGTGACGACCCGGTCGCCCGAGGCGCAGGCCTTCTTCGACCAGGGCATGCGGCTCACGTATGCCTTCAACCACGACGAGGCCGCGCGCTCGTTCGCCCGCGCCGCGCAGTTGGATCCTTCCTGCGCCAGCTGCTTCTGGGGCGTCGCCCTGGTGCTCGGTCCCAACTACAACGTGCCCATGCTGCCGGACCGGGCCGCGACTGCATGGACGGCCCTGCGGAAGGCCCAGGCGCTCGCCCCCACGGCGACCCCCACGGAGCAGGCGCTCATTGGCGCGCTGTCCCGGCGCTACGGCGGGCCGGAGCCGCGCACGCCCGAGCAGATGAAGCCCTTCTCCCAGTCCTACGCCAACGCCATGCGCGACGTGGCGAAGCGCTTCCCGGATGACAACGACGTGCAGGTGCTCTTCGCCGAGTCCCTGATGAACCTCAACCCGTGGAAGCTGTGGACGCTGGAGGGCAAGCCGGAGCCGGGGACGGGAGAGATTGTCTCGCGGCTGGAGACGGTGCTCGCTCGCGCGCCGAACCACCCGGGCGCCAATCACTATTACATCCACACCATCGAGGCCTCGGAGCACCCCGAGCGCGCATTGCCCTCCGCGGACCGGCTGCCGGGGCTGATGCCCGGAGCGGGCCACCTGGTGCACATGCCGGCGCACATCTACCAGCGGGTGGGCCGGTACGCGGATGCCTCGGAGAGCAACCGCCGCGCCGTGCAGGCGGACAATGACTATCTGCGCCAGGTGGAGCCCATCGGGTACTACCCGATGTACCTCGCCCACAACTGGGGCTTCCTGTCGTTCTCCTCGTCCATGGAGGGACGCGCGGGGGAGTCCATCCGCGCCGCGCGCGAGTCCGCGAACGTCCTGCCTCCGGAGATGCTGAAGGAGATGCCGGGCATGGACTTCTTCGCGTCAGAACCCCTGCTCGCGATGGTGCGCTTCGGGCGCTACGACGCGCTGCTCACGGAGCCCCGGCCGGACCCGAAGTACCCGGTGCTGACGGGGCTGTGGCTGCACGCGCACGGGCTGGCGCTCGCGGCGAATGGGGAGTTCAAGGAGGCCCGTGCGGAGCACGCGGAGCTGGTGAAGCTGGCCGCGAACGTTCCCGACACGATGACCGCTGGAAACAATTCGGCGAAGGACGTGCTGGACGTGGCGGCCCGCGTGCTCGACGCATCCATCTCCGAGCGCCAGGGCTGCGCCGACGCGCTGACGCGCTGGGAGGACGCGGTGCGCGCCGCGGATCAGCTGGCCTATTCAGAGCCCAGTGACTGGTTCTACCCCGTGCGTCACTTCCAGGGCGCGGCGCTGCTGGACGCGAAGCAATACAAGGCCGCGGAGGCTGTCTACCGGGAGGACCTGCGCCGCAACCCCGGCAATGGCTGGGCCCTCTTCGGACTCGCCCAGTCGCTGAAGGGGCAGGGGCGCACGGCGGAGGCCAACGCCGTGAATCAGCGCTTCAAGACGGCCTGGGCGGGCTCCGACTTCGCGCTCACCCGCACGGCCTTCTGACGTCAGCGGGCTGCGGCGCGGCGGAAGCCGTACACCCACGCGCCCGTGGCGATGAGCGCGGGCAGCACCACCGACACCGTGAGCGCGCCGAACACGGCGTCGTTGGCGGGCTGTCCGATGAAGTCCACGCCGGACACTCGCAGCCACGCCTTCACGCAGGTGATGCCCCAGTTGGCCCAGTTGGCGACGATGACCGCCCAGGCCAGCCGCCGCTGTCCCACGGGGCCGTAGCGCAGCATGGGCAGCGTCCACGCGACGCCCAGGAGGAAGAACGTGCCCATCAGCGCGTTCAGGTGCGCGGCGAGCGCCATCTGCGGATCCGCTGGCACCTTGCCCGTCATCGCCGCGGAGACGTAGCCGCCGGTGAGCAGGCCCACCAGCATCAGCCACGCCGCGGCGTGGGCCATCAGCCGGGCCGCGGGCTGGACGAGCGGGACGACGGGGGACTCGGGGACTGCGGCCTCGGAGAGGGGACGGGCGGATGCGTTGCGCATGGTGGGCGGAACGGCATCCTCGCACCCGGCCGCGCAGGGACGCCAATCACCGCCTCCTGACTCCCAGCGTCAGAAGCGCGCCTGGAGCAGCACGCTGAAGCCCACGGCATTCGCGGGTTGGAAGACCGGCGTTCCGACGCCCGTGACGTCATCCTCGAAGCGGGTCCGGTTCGGGTCGTGCGTGTAGGAGATCTCCGCCAGTACGCCAGCCACCTTTCCCAGGTCCCAGCGCACCGTGGCCTTCGCCGTCACCACCAGCCCCGGGGCCTCGCCTTCGGGCAGCAGGCTGAGGAGGTTGGGGCCCTGGAACACGGCGGTGTAGTTGCGGCCCGGGATGCCCACCGGCGCGTTCCGGAGCGAGGCGGGGCGGGTGACGCGCACGAGCAGCCCGGGCGTCAGCCCCCAGTCCTGGAGGTGGTAGTCACTGCTCAGCGTCCCGGAGACCTCCGCGCGGGTCTCCGCGTCGTTCATGAAGGCGATGTACGGAGGGATCCCGGGCGCGTCGAGCTGGATGAAGGACAGCGTGCGGACGTAGGCCAACGCGTGCGCGCGCCAGAAGCCCTGTTTCACCCGCGCCTCCAGGGCCCCCGCGCCTCCCGTCTGCGTGGTCCGTTGGAGGAAGGCGTCCGGATCCAGCAGCCCCTGGGACACGATGCTGCCCTCCAGCGACACCGACGCCGCGAAGCCTCCGGGGTAGGTCTCGGGCTGGAAGAAGCGCTCGAAGAAGGTCGGGTCGCCCTGGTAGAGCTTCAGGTCGACGTTGTTCCCGATGGGGGCGCCCCGGTGCCAGACCGCGCCCAGCGAGGCGCCGCGCATGGGGACGTGCATCTCGATGCCCTGGATCGCGGCGCCGGGAATCTGTCCCCGGTCGAGCACGGTGCCCTTCACGGCCAGCCGCACTTCGGGCGTGACGTCCAGGAAGCCGCCCGCCAGCAGGGCGTAGCGGCGCCCGAACTCCAGCTCCAGGTCGTCGAGTACGGGGGCGGACTTGAGCGCCACGAAGGCGTCCCACCGCTGCCGGGACAGGCGCAGCTCCAGCGCGGACTCGGCGGCCGAGCGGCGCGGGAAGGCCTGCCGCTCCCACGTCACCGGGTAGGCGAAGCCCATGTAGAGCCGGGACGTGGACATGGGGTGGACCACGGCGGAGAGCCCCTCTCCGGCTTCCCATCCGGAGGGCCGGTAGCGCAGCCGGACGGTGCTGCCGTTGTCCGCGAAGCCCATGCCCTGCGAGCCACCCGTGGTGAGGAAGAACGACAGCGCGGCCTCCGCGCGCAGGCCCGACGCGAGCTCCGGTGTATGTCCTTCCAGCGCCGCGTGGAAGGAGGTGGCGGTGGGGGCGCCCAGGGTGTCGATGTCCTCGTCGGTGGCGTAGAAGGACAGCCGCGCCTGGAAGGACGGCTCGGTGGACGTGGGCGCGGAGGACTGCCCCAGCAGGAGCAGCAGGGGAAGCGTCAGGAGTGGAGACGTCATGGGCGCGCGCGTCTAGCACGTCCCGCCCGGGACAGGCATTCCCACCAAGCGCTTCAGGACGGCGCGTCGATGCGGCTGTGGCGCCGCGTGTCCGGCATCACCGTGTAGACGAGCAGCGAGCAGAAGATGCAGGCCGTGACGTACCAGAAGAACCACTCCTCGCGCCCGGCCAGCTTCAGGCGCGTGCCCACGTACTCCGCGGTGCCTCCGAAGAGGGACACCGTCAGCGCGTAGGGCAGCCCCACGCCCAGGGCGCGGATGCGCGCGGGGAACAACTCCGCCTTCACCACGGCGTTGATGGACGTGTAGCCGGAGAGGATGACCAGCGCGGCGAGCACCAGCAGGAACGCGGTGAAGGCGTCCCGCGTCCGCGTCAGCGCCGTGAGCAGCGGCACCGTGCACAGCGTGCCCAGCACGCCGAATCCCATCAGCACCGGCCTGCGTCCCACGTGGTCGGAGACGAACCCCAGCACCGGCTGGAGGAACATGTAGAGGAACAGCGAGCCCGCGGAGATGAGCGTGGCCTCATCCCTTGTCAGCCCCACGGAGTTCACCAGGAACTTCTGCATGTAGACGGTGTATGTGTAGAAGGCCAGCGTCCCGCCCATCGTGAGCCCCACCACGACGGCGATCTCCTTCGGGTGGCGCAAGAGCTCCCGCATGGGGTGGTGCTCGGACTTCTTCGCGGCCTCGCGGGTGAAGGCCTCCGTCTCCACCATGTTGCGGCGCATGTAGAAGCCGAAGATGGCCAGCGCCGCGCCAATGCCAAACGGGATGCGCCAGCCCCACGCCTCCAGCTGCGGGCCCGTCAACACCAACCGCTGCAACACCAGCAGCGTCAGCGTGGCCAAGAGCTGTCCCATGATGAGCGTGACGTACTGGAAGGAGCTGTAGAAGCCGCGGTGGCGGGAGGTGGCCACCTCGCTCAGGTAGGTGGCGCTGGTGCCGTACTCGCCGCCCAGGGAGAGGCCCTGGAGCAGCCGCGCGAGCATCAGCACCACGGGCGCCGCCACGCCGATGCGCGCGTACGTGGGGCACACGGCGATGACCAGCGAGCCCAGGCACATCAGCGTGACGGACAACGTCAGCGCGGACCTGCGGCCCCGGAGGTCCGCGTAGAGCCCCATCCACCAGCCGCCCACCGGCCGGATGAGGAAGCCCAACGCGAACACCCCGGCGGTGTTGAGCTGCTGCACCAGCGGATCCGCGTCCGGGAAGAACGCCTGCGCGAAGTACAGTGAGAACGCCGAGTAGACGTAGAAGTCGTACCACTCGATGAGGTTGCCCACCGAGCCGCCGAAGATGGAGAGCAGCCGCTGCCGCACAGGGGACATCGGGCTCAGGGCTCAGGCCTTCAGCGTGCGGCCGAACAGGTCCTCGAGCCTCTTCCAGTGCGTCTCCGCGACCTCCGCGTTGAACGCGGCCGAGCCCGCCACCGAATAGCCATGCTGCGCGCCAGGGTAGAGCTCCGAGCGGTACTTCACGCCCGCGTCCTTCAGCGCCGCCTCCAGCGTGTGGATGGCGTCCGCGGGCATGGAGTTGTCCTGGTCCGCGTGGCCGAAGTACAGCTCGCCCTTCACCTGGTTCACCAGGCGGTGGGGGCTGTCGGGCGAGTCCGTGGCCAGGCGGCCGCCATGGGAGGACGCCACCGCGCCGATGCGGTCCGGGAAGTCCGCGCCCATGCGCACGGCGATGCCGCCGCTGAAGCAGTAGCCGGCCACGCCCGCCTTCGGGCCCTTCACGAAGGGCTGCCGGGAGAGGAAGTCCAGCTCAGCACCCGCGTCCAGCTTCAGGCGCTCCGGCGTCAGCGCGCCGATGAGGCCGTAGAGGCGCTTGCGGAACGCCTCGTCCGCGAAGGAGCCCTGGAGGTCCAGCTTCGAGGTGTGTCCGTCCCGGTAGAACACGTTGGGCATCAGCACGACGTAGCCGGACTTCGACAGACGCCGGGCCATGTCCTCGAAGACGGGCCGGATGCCAAAGGCATCCGGAATCATGATGACCGCCGGCCACGGTCCCGAGCCCTCCGGCTGGAACAGCTTCGCGTCCATCACTCCATCCGCGGTCTTGATGTCGACGTCCTGCATGGCGTGGGTGACCTCCCGCGCGGGCGGTGCATGCGCCCGGCAGGAGGGTGACACCACACGCGCGAGCGATGCGCCATCCGTTTCGCGACGGGCCCCCTCCTCCCCGCGCGAAACGGACACTTGCTTGCGCTACTTGACGCAGTTGCTCCAGCCGCGCTTGCTGTTGCTGACCGTCATCTCCCAGTAGCGGGTGCCGCTGTTGTAGTCGATGGAGACGCCGTCGTTGAAGTTGCTGGTGTTGAAGTTGCCGCCGATGCCGGACAGCAGGCAGGCCACGCCGCCCGGGTTGTAGTCCAGGTTGTGCGTGAAGGTGCCCGGGTTGCCCGCGATCCACAGCCAGCCGCCCTGGGCCGTGGGGACGTCCACGCAGATGGCGCGGGCGCCGCCGGAGCCGCCCAGGCTGCCGCCCAGGTACCAGTTGTAGCCGTCGTTCCAGACGCGGGCGTAGTCGGAGTTGGCCGTGAAGCCGCCCGCGGCCTCCACCTGCGTGAGGAAGCAGCGGCGCGACGCGGTGACCGCGCCCAGGAGCTTCGCCGCCTGGCCGTCGTACCAGGCCATCTCAGGGGTGCGGTTGGTGGCGGTGTCGAGGCACTGGACGCCCGTGCCCAGCGCCTTGCTGTTGGTGTGGTTGACGAAGATCTGCCAGTTGCCGGCGTACTGGAACACACCCGCGCCGGCCCAGCTGGTGCCCTTCAGGTTGCCCTGGACGCCGGTCAGGAAGCAGGTCCGGCCCGTGGAGGTCCCGATGGCGGTGGAGGTCAGGCCGTTGTTGGAGGTGCCCCACCAGTAGGTCCCGCCCAGGTTGACACCCTGCTCGGCCGTCGCGAGGGCCGCGTCGTCGGGCGCGGCCGGGGCGGCGGTCTCGGTGACGGCCTCGCCCGTGGGGGCCTCACCCGCCAGGGTCTCGTCCATCATGGGGTCGCCGCCACAGCCCACCGCGAAGAGGCAAAGGGGGGCCGCCAGGAACAGCTTCCGCGCGAAGTGATTCGTGTGCATGTCGCTTCTCCGTTCGTCGTTTGGAAATGCCAGCGATGCGTCCGCTGGCCGGGGTTCGTCCCGGCCGGGTCGCCAGCGGGGAACGTGGCGGGACATGAGCAACGGAGATGCCAGCGCCGCGTCCCTGGGGAGCGTGTCGAGGGAGGGCGTGGGGAACGGCAATCCTTGCGTGTCCACGACGCGTGCGGGTCGGCAAGGCTTGCACGGACGGCAAGAGTTGCACGACCGGGGCGGCCGGGAGGTGTGTCCGCGCGGGGCTCCTGGCAGGATCGCGCCATCAGTCTACGGAGCGGGGAGGGCACGTTGGTCATGCATCGCGAAGGCGCGGCCGTGGTCCGGACGCTGGTGGTGCTGGGCGCGCTGTTCGGGGCCGGCGCGCGGGCGGAGGTGACGCGCGCGGAGTTCCTGGTGCCGTCGGAGGAGGGCATCGAGGTGTCCGTGCGCGAGGTGAAGGACACGGGCATGCAGGTGGCCAACCTGCCGCCGCTCATCCTCCTGCACGGCGCGCGGGTGCCGGGGCGGGCCTCGTTCGACCTGCCCGTCGAGGGCGGCTCCATCGCGGCGGAGCTCGCTCGCGCGGGGCACGCGGTGTACCTCATGGATGCGCGCGGCTATGGCGGCTCCACGCGGCCCCTGGCCATGAGCACGCCCGCGAAGGGCCGGCCCCTGGTGGGCTCGCACGAGGTCGTCCAGGACGTGCACGCGGTGGTGGGCTGGGTGAAGGCGCGCACGGGGCAGCGCCGCGTGGGGTTGGTGGGCTGGGCCACGGGAGGGCACTGGGCGGGCATGTACGCCAGCCTCCACCCGGACAACGTCAGCCACCTGGTGATGCTCAACGCGCTGTACGCGGGCAGCGCGGAGCACAAGCTGTTGGGGAAGGGCACGGACTTCGAGGACCCGAAGCGGCCGGGGCACTTCAACGCGGAGGGCATTGGCGCCTACCGGTGGAACACGGGTGCGTCGCTGATGGCCGTGTGGGACCGGCAGTTGCCCGAGGCGGAAGAGGAGCGGGTGAAGTGGCGGGACCCGGAAGTGGCGGCGTCGTTCCAGCGCGAGGCGGTCACGAGTGATCCGCTGGGGCCGTCACGCACTCCGTTCGCGTTCCGGGCGCCATCCGGGGCGCTGGAGGACAGCTTCTATCTGGCCACGGGCCGGCAGCTGTGGGACGGAGCGTCCATCACCGCGAAGGTGCTCATCCTGCGCGCGGAGAACGACTTCTGGAGCAGGCCGGAGGACGTCACGCGCCTCCAGGAGCACCTGAACCACGCGGCCAGCGTGAAGGCCGTGGTGCTCCCGGGCGCGACGCACTTCGTGCACCTGGAGCGGCCGGAGCGGGGCCGCCGCCTGCTCATGGACGAACTGCTGCGCTGTACCGGCGCCCGCGTCACCCCCGCGCCGAAGCCTCCGAAGCCCGCCACGCCGTGAGCCGCTAGACTGGTGGGGATGATTTCCATCCGGAGACTCGAACAGGCGACCCCCGAGGAGCGGGAGGCGTTGGCCGAAGTGCTCATCGACTCCGTCGACGGAGGCGCGTCGGTGGGCTTCCTGCCGCCGCTCTCTCGGGACGCGGCGGTGGAGTACTGGCGGGGCGTGCTCGCGGCGCTGGGGCCGGGGCTGGTGCTTTGGGTCGCGGAGGTGGACGGTCGCATCGACGGCACCGTGCAACTCGCGCCCTCGCTGCGCCCCAACGGGCTGCACCGCGCGGAGGTGCAGAAGCTGCTCGTGCATTCGCGGGCCCGCGGACAGGGGCTCGCGTCGCTGCTGCTTCAGGAGATTGAACAGTACGCGCGGGGCGCGGGGCGCACGCTGCTGGTGCTCGACACGCTGGCGGGCTCGAAGGCGGAGTCCGTCTACCAGCACTTCCAGTGGCAGCGCGCCGGCGAGATTCCCGACTGGGCGCGGCACACCGATGGTGAGCTGCACCTGAGCCATCCCCTCATATGAAACCGAGCGCTTCTTTGAAGACAGGGTGCTGGTGGAGGAGTTCGGCGAAGCGCTCGACGAGAGGCCGCAATCGCTCCTCCTTCATCATGGGAATGGCTTGGTAATA
>NZ_RAWQ01000359.1:0-5074 GCF_003668965.1 Corallococcus sp. AB030 | reverse complement strand
ACCCGCGGCCGCCCGTCCTCCCCCGCCCCCCGAGGCGGACGATGACGGCGGTGACGACGAGGGCGACGAGGGCCCCGACGACGGTGAGGCCTCCGCGGGTGGCGCTGGCCAGAACGGCGCCCCCGGAGCCGCTGGCCAGGGCGGCCGCCGCCGCCGTCGCCGCCGCCGCCGTCGTGGCGCGCAGGTGCACCTCACCCCGGAAGGCCAGGCCTACCGCATGCAGGCGGGCCCGGACGGCCAGCAGGTGCAGGTCTTCCTGACGCCTCAGGAGCTGGAGCAGTACCGCCAGCGCCAGGCGCAGCAGCAACAGCAGCCGCCCCAGGGCGGCGGCCAGCCGCAGGGCCAGGAGAGCCGCCCGCAGGACGGCGGCCAGCCGCAACCGCCGCCGCAGCGGCACGAGCACCCGCGCCATCAGCAACAGCAGCGCGGCGGCGGGCACGCCCAGGGCGCGCCGCAGCAGAACCTGGCGCCCGTGGAGGGCGTGCTGGACACGGAGTCCAAGGGCCCCAACGCGTTCCTGCGTCAGGTGAAGCGCAACCTGCTGGCGTCGCCGGACGACCCGGAGATGCCGAAGAACCTGGTGCAGAAGCTGCGCCTGCGGCAGGGCCAGTACCTCACCGCGTTCGCGCAGATGCGCGGCCACAAGGGCGTCATCCAGAAGGTGGACACGGTGGACGGCCGCCCGCTGGAGGGCGCGCCCCGGCTGCCGCACTTCGCGGACCTCACCTCCGTGGACCCCACCGAGCGGCTGAAGCTGGAGAGCGGCCACAAGGAGATGGTCACGCGCGTGCTGGACCTCATCGCGCCCATCGGCAAGGGGCAGCGCGCGCTCATCGTCGCCCCGCCCAAGACGGGCAAGACGATCATGCTCCAGCGCATCGCACAGGCCGTCATCCAGAACCACCCGGAGTGCCACGTCATGGTGGTGCTCATCGACGAGCGCCCGGAAGAAGTGACGGACATGCGCCGGAGCATCAAGGCGGAGGTCATCGCCTCCAGCTCCGACCGGCCCACGGGTGACCACCTCAAGGTCGCGGAGCTCGCGCTGGAGCGCGCCCGCCGGCTGGTGGAATCCGGCAAGGACGTGGTCATCCTCCTGGACTCCATCACCCGCCTGGCGCGCGCCTACAACAAGGAAGTGGACAGCTCCGGCCGCACCATGACGGGCGGCGTGGACAGCCGCGCCCTGGAGCGCCCCAAGCGCATCTTCGGCGCCGCGCGCGCCACGGAGGAGGCGGGCTCGCTCACCATCATCGGCACGGCGCTCATCGACACCGGCAGCCGCATGGACGAGGTGATTTTCGAGGAGTTCAAGGGCACGGGTAACTCCGAGGTCACCCTGGACCGCCTGCTCGCGGAGAAGCGCATCTTCCCGGCCATCAACATCCCCCAGTCCGGCACTCGCAAGGAGGAGAAGCTCTTCACCCTGCGCGAATACGAAAAGGTGAAGAAGCTGCGGCAGATGCTCTTCTCCGTGAAGCCGGTGGAGGCCATGGAGGCGCTCGTCAAACGCCTGGGCCGGTACACCTACAACGACGAGTTCTTCGACGAGATGTAGTCCCCGGGAAGCCCGCGCGGGGGTGGTGTGGCGAGCCCTGGATTGCGTAAGGTGAGCGCATGATTCAGGGCTCGGGCCGCTGCCACTACCACCCGGACCGCGCGGGCCTGGGCGTCTGCGTGGAGTGTCGGCGCGTCATCTGCCGCGAGTGCACCACGCAGTTCGAGGGCATCAACCGCTGCGCCAGCTGCCTCGAGAAGCGCCGCAAGGCGCTGGAGGGGCCGCCGCCCCGGCGCGAGTGGAGCGTGGCGCACGTGGTGCTGGCGCTCGTGGGCGTCGTGCTCGTGTGGGGCGGCGTCCTGTTGGCGGCGCACGCGGTGGGCTAGCGCGATGGCCGTCTCCGCATTGGAATTGCGCCCCCGGGGTCCGGTGGCCTTGATGGACGCGGCGCTGCGCCTGTGCGCGCGCGACGCGGGCGTGTGGGCCCTCACGCTGCCGGGTGGCGCGGCGGTGGTGGCCGCGCTGCTGCACCTGGTGGACGCCGTGGATCATGGGCGCTCCCCTACCCTGCCCGCGCTGTACGTGACGCTCGCGTGGTTCCTACGGGGCGTGGGCCAGGGCGCGGCGTGCCACTACGTTCAAGAGGTGCTGCTGGGCGCGAAGGCGGAGCCGTCCGTGCGCCAATCCCTGCGCGCGGCGATGGAGAGGCTGCCCAGCCTGTTCATCGCGGTGGCGTACCTGGCGCTCTTCAACGTGCTGACGTTGACCTTCTCGCTGGGCATCGCGCTGTTCCTCCTCTCCGCGCAGGGCGTGGGCTACGCGGCGACGATGCAGGGCCGGGGCAGCCCGCTGAAGCTGTACGCGGTGGGCTCGAAGCTGTTGGGCCCGTCTCGCGGGACGGCCACCGCGGTGCGCTGGCTGATGGGCGTGCAGGTGCTGGTGTTCCTCAACCTGCACGTGGGGCTCAACTTCCTGCTGTATCTCGGGCGGCAGCTCGTGGGCATCGACCTGACGTTCGCGGAGCGGTTCGCGTCGTTGGACAACCCGCCGTGGCTCGTGTTCCTCGCCGCGACGACGTTCGCCCTCTTCGAGCCCCTGCGCGCGGCGACCGCCACGTTGCTGCTGGTGGACGGACGCGTGCGGCAGGAAGGCCTGGACCTGCTGGCCGCCGTTCAACAGCTCCCGGAGCGGAGTACGCAGCGAGGGGTGCTCGCATCCAAGGGCGTGGCCGCGGCGCTGCTGCTGGCCACGGGCCTGCTGCTCGCGGTCCCCGCGCCGGTGGAGGCCGCGCCGGAGGCCACCGCGCCCGTGGACCGCAAGGCGCTGCGCACCCGGCTGGAGAAGGTCGCGACGGAGTGCGAGCTGCCCGAACAGGTGGAGGGCACGGCGCTCAAGGACTTCGACGCGCTGAACGCGCGTGAGACGGTCAAGCTCGATCGCTTCGTGCGCCACCTGGAGCAGCTGGCCTACGACGACGAGGACTGCGAGACGGCGGCGGTGGCGCTGGAGAACGGGCTCGCGCAGGTGACGGCCACGGCCGAGGCCCAGGCGCGCGCGGATGCCCGTGCGGCCACGGACCGGGCGCGGGCCATCCTCGCGCGGCCGGAGTTCCAGGAGCGCCCGGAGAAGGCCCCGGCCGAACCCAAGGAGGAAGAGGTCCCTCCTTCGGAGCCGAGCTGGTGGCGCCGCTTCATCGACAAGCTGGGCGAGTGGTTGAGGGACTTCTTCAAGCGCAACAACCCGCGGCCCCAGTCGCATGACACGGCCCTGCCCGTGAGCGGAGGCGCGGCGGCGAACGCCCTCGTCGTGATGCTGGTCGCGCTGACGCTGGCGGTGCTGGGAGTGGTGGTCGTGAACGTGCTGCGGCGCAAGCGCGAGAAGTCGGGCCCGGCGCTGGAGGTGAGCACCATGGACGCCGCGGCGCTCGCGGGCAGCCCGGACCACGCACTGTCGCGTCCGCCGGAAGGCTGGGCGCACCTGGCCGACGCGTTGGCCGCGAAGGGCGAGTACCGCGAGGCGGTGCGCAACCTGTACCTCGCGCTCCTGTCGCGCCTGCACCGCGACGGCGCCATCCACTACGACGAGACGCTGTCCAACTGGGACTACCTGCGCGCGTTCCGGGGCCGCCCGGAGGTGAAGGCCCCATTCCGTGAGCTGACGCGCCGCTTCGACTTCGCGTGGTACGGCAACGTGCCCGTGAGCGCCGACGGCTACACCGAGTTCCGCGCCATCACCGCCCCGCTGCTCGCCGCGCCGGCCGCGCAGGAGGCCGTCGGTGCGTGACCGTTTCCCACTGCTCGTGCTGGGAAGCCTGCTGCTCGCGGGCGTGCTCGGGGCGTTCCTGGTGCGCGGGGCCCAGCGCGGCGGCTTCGCGGATCCGCTGTCCACCTTCCGCGCGGAACCGGACGGCGCGCGAGCCCTGTACCTGCTCGCGCAGGAGAGCGGTCTGCCGGTGACGCGCAACATGGCGGACCTGCGCCTGCTCACCGGTCATGAGGCGCTGGTGCTGCTCGCCGTGGAGGTCCAGGACTCGCACGAGGAGGATCCGGATCAGACGCGGCTCGCCTCGGATCCAGACGCGGGCGTGGACGACGAGGAAGCGCCGCACACTGGCTTCAATGCCCTGCGGGCGCAGCAGTTGGACGACGACGAGGTGGAGCGCGTGCTGTCGCATGTCCGCGCCGGTGCCTCGCTCGTGTACGTGCCCTGGGGCTCGAAGGAGAACGCGCTCCTGGATGAATTGGGCGTGAAGCTGGACAAGGCGGACGTGACGCTGCCCATGCGCACGCTGGTGCCCTCGCTGCCCACGCCGTACACGCTGGGCGTGGAGCGCGTGGAGGCGAAGGTCCAGGCCTACCTCCGGCTGCCGGAGGGCGCCGTCACGGTGCTGGAGGATGAACGCCTGGGCTTCCCCGTGGCGGCGGTGATTCACGCGGGCAAGGGCCGGGTGCTGGTGGTGGGCGCCCCGGAGCTCGCGATGAACCCGGCGCTCGCGAGGGCGGACAACGCGCAGTTCTGGCTGAGCGCGCTGGAGGCCCTGGGCCCCGGCCCCTTCGCCTTCGACGAGTTCCACCACGGCTTCACCAACGAGCGCTCGCTCGTGGACTTCGCGCGCCGCTACGGCCTGCACTTCGCCGTCGCGCAGCTGCTCCTGGGCGTCGTGCTGTGGGCGGGCGCGCTGAAGCGCTTCGGCCGTCCGCTCCCTCCGCCGGAGTCCATGCGCGTGGGCGCCACGGACGCCCTCTTCGCCATGAGCCGCCTGTACCGCGAGGGCCGGCACCACGGCTTCGCCGCGGGACTCATCTCGCGCGGACTCACGCAGCAACTGGCGCCGCTCGCGGGCCTGCCGTCACACTCCACCGCCGTCGCCGTCGCGGAAGGGCTGCGCACGCGCGGACGCCAGGACCTGGCGGACGGGCTGCTCGACGTGACCCGCCAGTCCGAGACTGTCCGCACGGACGCCGACATCCAGGCCCTCGCCACTTCCGCCGCGCGACTGCGCGAGCGCATCCACCCCGCCGGCACCGGCCGGCCCCGCCCCGGAACAACATGAACGCCCCTGTCTCTTATACACCT
>NZ_RAWQ01000358.1:0-5107 GCF_003668965.1 Corallococcus sp. AB030 | reverse complement strand
GGGCGCGGTCGGAGCGGGTACGGGGGCCGGCGTGCCGCGCGGCGCTGCGAGGGGCGGAGTTCGAGGCGCGGGATGACCTGGCGTCGGCGCTGGGGCGGCTGCCGCCGTTGCGGCCGTGTGGCCTGCGGGTGGTGGTGAGCGACTTCCTCTTCGAGACGGACCTGGAGGCGCTGTGCGCCCGGCTGTCGCGAGGAGCGTCGGCGCTGTTCCTGGTGCAGGTGCTGGACGCGGAGGACCTGGAGCCCTCGGGTGGTGAGGGCGCGCGGCTGGTGGACGCGGAGAGTGGTGTGGCGCTGGAGGAGTTGCTGACGGACGGCGTGCTGGCCGCCTACGCCCGCCGCTTCGCGGAGCACCAGCGTGCGCTGCGAAGCGCGGCGGTGCGGGCGCGGGGAGCGCTGCTCACCGTGAACGCGGCCGAAGGGTTGCGCGCGCAGGTGGCGGGGCCGCTGCGCGCGTTGTTCGTCGCGGGAGGCGGGGCGTGAGCTTCGGACTTCCCTGGGGGCTGCTGGCGTTGGGCGCGCTGGTGCCGCTGGTCGCGGCGTACTTCCTGCGTCGCCGGCAGAAGCCGGTGGTGGTGAGCGCGTTGTTCCTGTGGCGCACGCCGCGTCCTCGCGCGGAGGGCGGGCCCCGGTGGGAGCGCTTCACGCGTGAGGCGTCGCTGCTGCTGGAGGCGCTCGCCGTGCTGGCCGCCGCGCTGTACCTGGCGGACGTGCGGCTGGGGGAGAACGCTCGACGCCGTCACCTGGTGCTCGTCGTGGACGGCAGCCTGTCCATGTCCGCGCGGACTCCGGATGGCAAGACGGTGCTGGAGCACGTGCGCACGGAAGCCGCGAAGCGCGTGGAGTCGGAACGCGCGACGCACGTCACGGTGCTCGCGAGCGGCGTGGCGCCCCGGGTCCTCGCTGGACCGGAGGCCGATGCGTCGCGTGCCCTGGGCGCGCTGGAGTCCTTCCAGGCGCGCGGTCCGGACCATGACGTCACGGCTTCGCTCCTGTGGGCGCAGGAGCTGGCTGGCCCGGGCAAGCACGTGCACTTCTTCACCGACGCGCCGCCCTCCGAGGACACGACCGTGCCGCCCTCCGTGCGTTGGACTGCGCTGGGGCGCTCCCAGGGCAACGTGGCGTTGGTCTCCGCGCAGCGGCGCGACGAAGGCGGCCGGGCCACGGTGACGCTGCGGGTCGCTCGCTTCGGGGCGGGGCCTTCGGAGATTGATGCACGCGTGCGCGCGGCACCCGGACCGGGCGCGCGGGAAGGCACCGAACGCACGGAGCGCATCGCGTTGCCGGAAGAGGGCGCCGCGACCGTGCGCCTCACGTTTCGCGAGGCCGGCGACGTGGAGGTGTCCCTGCCGGACGACGCGCTGCCCGAGGACGGACACGTGCGCCTGCCCCCGTCCCCCGTGATGCCGGTGGCCGTGGGGCTGACGGAGGGCCTGTCGCCCGCGTCGAAGCAGGCGCTGGAGCGCTTCCTGGCCGTGTCTCCCGATGTGGCGCGCGGCCCTCCTGTTCCCGGCGCGCCGGTGCTGTCCGTCGGCCCCGCGCGCGCGGAGGCCCGCGTGACGCTGGGCGCGGAGGGAGCGCTGCGCACCTTCGTGGGGCCGTTCTTCACGGAGAAGGGCAGCACGCTGATGGACGACGTGCAGCTTTCGGGCGTGCGGTGGACGGCGGGCGCGAACCCTCCGGGCCGCCCGTTGATGACCGCGGGCGAAGCCGTGCTCGTGTCGGAAGAGGAGGGCGGGCGGCTGCACCTCAACGTGGACCTGGCGCGCTCCAACCTCCAGCGGACCACCGCCTGGCCCGTGTTGCTGGGCAACGTGGTGCGTGATGCGCGGCGGCTTCGCGAGGGCTTCCCCCGGCGTCAGCTCAACCTGGGCGAGCCGCTCGCCGTGGTGACGGAGGCCGGTGCACGTTACGCGCTGAAGGGACCTTCGGGCCGCAAGCCCGTGTTCGGCGCGGGTGCGCTGAGCCTGCCCGCGCCCACCAGCCCCGGTCGCTATGTGCTGGAGCGCGAGGGCCGTGAAGTAGACTCGCTGGAGGTGCTGGCGCTGGATGCTCGGGAGTCGGACCTGCGTGGCCGGGGCAGCGCGGACGTGGCCGCGAAGGAAGCGGGCGAGGACTCGGAAGGGAACAGCGGCCATGAGCGCGCCCGCTGGCCCCTGGTGGTGCTGCTGGCCGCGCTGCTGGCGGACTTCTACGTCACGAGGAAGGCATGACCTTCACCCTTCCCCAGGCGTGGCTGCTGCTGTTGCCGCTGGGACTCTTCCTGTGGCGCTACGGCCGGAGGCCCGGTCCGCCCATGGTGCTGCGGTGGGCGCTCCTGGTGCTCGGCGTGGGCGCGCTGTCCGGGCCGGAGCTGCGGCTGGCGAACGCGGGCAGCGACGTGGCCGTGGTGGTGGACCGCTCACGCTCCATGCCGCTGGACGTGGACCGCGTGGCGCAGGAGCTCGTCTCGCTGGTGGAGTCCCAGCGCCGGCCGGGCGACCGCGTGGGCGTCATCACCTTCGGCCGCGAGGCGCGGGTGGAGTCCTCGCTGTCGGAGAGGAGCCGGTTCGGCGGCTTCACGCGGCCGGTGGACGCGGAGGCGTCGGACCTGTCGGCCGCGCTGGACGCGGCGGGCGCGCTCATTCCCCCCGAGCGCACGGGCCGGGTGCTGGTGGTCTCCGACGGCCGTGCCACGGGCGCGGATGCCCGGGGTGCGACGCGGCGGCTGGCTGCGCGAGGCATCGCGGTGGACTACCGGCAGGTGTCCCGGCCGGAGCCCGCGCTGGACGTGGCCGTGGTGTCGCTGGACGTGCCCGCCACGGTCTCCGTGCGCGAGCCCTTCCAGTTCTCCGCCGTGGTGCAGGCGACGTCGGCCGTCACCGGCACCGTGCGGCTGGAGCGCGACGGGAAGGTGCTGGTGAAGGGGCCGTACGACTTCAAGCCCGGGCCCAACCTGCTGCCCCTGCGCGACCTGCTGGAGGAGCCGGGGCTCGTGCACTACCGGCTCACGGTGGAGGTGCCCGGAGACGGCGTCCCGGAGAACGACGTGGGCGTGGGCGTGCTGCGCGTGGAGGGGCCGCCGCGCGTGTTGCTGCTCACCGCGCAGCCCTCGGGCACGTTGGCGAAGGCGCTGACGGCGACGGGCATGACCGTGGACGTGAAGGCGCCGTTCCACCTGTCGCTGGAGGCGCTCGACGGGGTGGGCGTGGTGGTGCTGGAGAACGTGGACGCCAACGCGCTGGGCGAGACGGGGTTGAACGCGCTGGCGGACTACGTGGACCAGGCGGGTGGCGGGCTGGTGATGACGGGAGGGCGGTCGAGCTTCGGCGAGGGCGGCTACCGGCGCTCGCCCGTGGAGCCACTGCTGCCTGTGTCATTGGAGATGCGCGAGGAGCAGCGGCGCGCGTCGGTGGCGATGAGCGTGCTCATGGATTCGAGTTGCTCCATGGGCATGCAGGTGCCGGATGGGCGCACGAAGATGGAGCTGGCCGCGGAGGGCGTCACGGCGGCGCTCACGTTGCTCAACGGGAACGACGAAGCCTCCGTGCACATGGTGGACACGGAGCCGCATGAAATCTTCCCCTTGAGTCCGGTGAGCAAGGGCCTGCCGTTCGACCAGGTGGCGCGAGGCTTCAGCGGCGGTGGTGGCATCTACGTGGGCACGGCCCTGCGCGCGGGCAGCAAGGAGATCCTCCGCAGCGACAAGCCCACGCGGCACGTGGTGCTGTTCTCGGACGCGGCGGACTCCGAGGAGCCGGGCGACTACCAGGAGACGCTGGCGGCGCTGCGAGCGGCCAACGTGACGGTGTCGGTCATCGGCTTGGGAAAGCCCACGGATCCGGACGCGGACCTGTTGCGCGAGGTGGCCCGGCGCGGGGCCGGGCGCATCTACTTCGCGGAGGACGCCATGAGCTTGCCGCGCATCTTCAGCCAGGAGACGCTCGCGGTGGCGAGGGCCACGTTCGTGGACGAGCCCGCGTCGCTGGAGGCCGCGCCGGACCTGTCGCTGTTGGGACCGCTGCCGACGGCGGGCCTGCCGCAGGTGGGCGGCTACAACCTCACCTACCTGAAGCCTCGGGCGAACGTGGCGCTGCGCACGTTGGACACGAACGCCGCGCCGGTGCTGGCGCTATGGCCGCACGGAGCGGGGCGCACGGTGGCGCTCACGGCGGAGGTGGACGGCAAGTACACGGGCGAGCTGCGCGAGTGGGGCGCACTGAGGGCGACGCTGGAGGCGGTGGTGCGCTGGTCGATGGGGCGGCCGACGCCGAAGGAAGAGGCGGTGGTGCGCTCGGAGCGCCAGGGCAACCTGTTGCGCGTGACGTTGGACCTGCCGCCGGGTGAGCCGATGCCGGGCGCGCTGCCCACGGCGGTGTTGCTGGCGGGTGACGGGCGCTCCGGCGTGGAGAAGCCGCTGCACTGGGAGGACGAGGACCGGCTGGTGGTCGAGTACCCGCTGACGGGCAGCGGCACCTGGCACCCGGTGGTGAAGTGGGGCGGGCGCGTGTTGAGGGCGCCACCGGTGGCGCTCCCGTACGCGCCGGAGTTCGAGCCGGGCAGCGCGAAGGAGGGCCTCAAGCTCCTGCGAGCATTGGCGGCGGTGGGCGGAGGCCAGGAGCGGCTGTCGATGGCGGGCCTGTTCGCGGAGGCGCCGGAGTCAGAGGGCCGCGTGGCGCTGGCGCCCTGGCTGGTCGCTTTCGCGCTGGCGGCGATGCTGGCGGAGGTCGCGGTGCGCAGGTTCCTCTCCGCGCCCCGAGTGCGTGCCGCACGCGAAAGGCCCGTGAAGGAAGCCAGCGCACGTGAGCCCACGGCAGCCCCACGCACGGACGTGAAGCCCTCCGCGACGACGCCCAAGCCTGTTCAGGAGGACCCCGCCGAGCAGAAGCCGGAGCCTCCGAAACCGCCCGCTGGAGTGGACTCCGCACTGGAGGCCGCGCGAGCGCGGGCACGGCGCCGCACGGGGCGCTGATCCGACTTGTTCAGGTGCGCGAGTACGCGCAACGGCGCCAGAGGTCCGCTGAGTGGCATGCTGTCTGGGGGCTGCGGGTCCACCTGTGCGGTGGAAACTTGTCCGACTGTCGGACAGGTTTGGAATCGCAGGGGGCGGGAGGTGCGTAGCAGGGGCC
>NZ_RAWQ01000357.1:0-5145 GCF_003668965.1 Corallococcus sp. AB030 | reverse complement strand
TCCCTCCCCCATCCTGAAGGATTCATGACCTTCATCTTCGGGTTCCTGATCTGGGCCATCCTCCCGGGGGCCTGCCTGTTCACCATGGTGAGGGTGCTGCGCCAGCACCGGCTCACCCGGGAGCTGCGAGCGCGGGGACTGCGCGCTCCGGGCGAGGTCGTCAACCTGCGCACGGACTTCCTGTCGAACTCCGTGATCATGGAGTACGTCTTCCATCTGCCGGACGGTTCGGAGCACCACGAGGCGCTCCGCCTGAGCAGGCGCCCCCTGCGCTCGCATCCCTCGGTGGGGGACCCACTCGAAGTCACCTACCTCCCGGACGACCCCCGCCAGCATCAACGCGCAGGGGCGGAAGTCGGGCTGCTCACGCTCGTGGCCACGATGGTCGTCCTGGTGCTCGTCATGGTCGTGGGCGGGTACATCGTGTACCAGATGATGATGCCCCACCCCACGCAGGGCCACGCGCGAGCCCCGCTGGAGCCCGTCACCTCGCAGGGCTTGCGCCAGACCGGCGAGCCTCCGCGGAATGCCGTACAGGAGCAGCAGCGGCAGGATGTGGCACGGGAAGCCCCCTCCCCGTGAACCCCCTCATCCAGAGGGTGGCCCTGGCGCGCTTCGTCCTGGACCGTGGCGTCCGTCTTCTCCCTGCCGGACGGCGCGGAGCACCACGGCACGTCTTGCAATGACGGGGGAAGGGCCAATCCCTCCGCGTTGCCTTCGAGTCCGCGCCCCCGTCATCCTGAGGCATCCATGCTCCCCATCAATGCGATCCTGCTCATGGTGTTCTTCGTGGGGGCGCCCCTGGCGCTGACGGTGATGCTGGTGCGCCAGCACCGGCTCACCCTGGCGCTGCGGGAGCGCGGACGGCCCGCCCGGGGCAAGGTGGTCCGCATCCGCGAAAGCTGGTTGAACGTGAACCACGTGTTCGTGGAGTACGTCTTCCGCCTGCCAGACGGTTCGGAGATCCACGGCAAGTACAAGATCCACCGGCACGTGTTGCCGTCCCAGCCCGTGTCCGAGGGCGACCCCCTGGAGTTCCTCTACCTGCCGGACGCCCCCCACAGGCACCAGCGCGCGGACGTGGAGAGCGGGCGCCTCAACCTCCTGACCGGGATCTTCGGCCTCGCGGTCCTCTTGACCCTGGCCTTCATCACGTGGATGAACGCGCGCTGAAGGGTCCCGGACCGCGCGGCCCCAGGGCGCGGTTTAGTTGGGCCCGTAGAAGGGCTCGCCCGCGGCGGGCACCGCGAGCGTCACGGAGCTGGCCACGGAAGACACCGGGGCGCGGTAGATGCTCGGGTCACCGCCGGAGTCGTTGAAGAGGAAGCCCAGCTCCGTGCTGCTCGTCCAGCTGGGGAAGCTCTCCTCCACGGTGCTCGCCGTGTAGTCCGTCAGCCGCCGCACGGAGCCGCTGATGCCGTTGGCCGTCGCGTTGCCCACGAAGATGCGCGTGCTGCCGTTGGACAGCCGCCCGTCCAGCGCCACCTGCCGCCCGTCCGGGGACACCACCGCGCGGTTCGCGATGGCCAGCACCTCGTTGCCCAGCGCCACGAAGTTGGCGCTGCCACCGCCGGCCGGCACGAACGCGAGCTGGTTGTAGAAGGAGGCACTGCTGCCCGCGGGCGCCACCACCGTGTTGCCGCTGGGGAAGAAGGACGGCGACCCGAAGGCGATGCCCGCGTTGGGCGTCAACTCCACGAAGCCGCTGCCATCCACCGCGATGCGCGCCAGCGAGCTCAGCGCCCCCGACGTCCGCTCGAACGCGAAGACGATGAAGCGGCCATCCGGGCTGAACGTGGGCCCGCGGAAGCCAGTGCAGCTGCCGCATGCCGCGTCGTTGGTGCTCAGCAGCGTGGCCACCGGCCCGCCCGTGGTGGGCACCGTCTGGAGCGAGTACGTGTTTCCAGAGCGCTGCACGAACACGATGCTGTTGCCGTTCTTGGAGATGGAGGGCGTGTACGCGCCGCCGGCCGTCGTCAGCCGCTGCGGACTGTTGGGGTCGCCGTCGTCGTCCACCACGTAGATGTTCCGGTCGCCGCGCACGAAGGCGAAGCCCCGGTCGAAGAGGACGTCACCCGTGGTGCCGCCACCGCCAAAGTCCGTGGGCTCACACGCCCCCAACAACCCCACCGCCACCACACCGCCGAGCAACCGCCGCATGCCCATCATCGCTGTCTCTCCCGCCGTGCCGGCCCTGTCACACGCGCGCTTCGCGCCCGAACACTACAGGGCGCGCCGGACAAGACGTCAACGCACACGGAGGCATTCACGCGCCCCCGTGTCCGGGAGCGCGCACGCGCCTTCAGCGGTTGAGACGGTTCAGTTCGTTGCGGCAGACGTTGCAGGGGCCCAGCGACTTGCGGTCGATGTCCTGCGGGGACTGCGGGAGGAACATCACGCAGCGTGAGTCCTCGCAGTACGACAGGCCGATGAGGTGCCCGGCCTGGTGCACCGCCTCCACCTGCACGCGGCGGCGCAGCGTTTCGCCCTCCGCGCCCTGGCGCAGCCGGTACAGGCTCATCACCGCGACCTTGGACTCCCGGTCCGCCTGCCCGAAGACGAAGGGCGAGTCCGGTTCGAAGAGGTCCGCGTCCGTCACGCCCATCACCAGCTCCTGCGGCGCTTCATCCAGCACCGTACCCAACCGGCGCATGATGGCGTTGCAGTGGTACTGGCTGCGGTCCTTGTTGAAGGCATAGGCCGGGGAGGACAGCGCCATCCGGCTCACGACCGAGCTGACGCCCAGATGGGTCGTCAGCGGTTCCTGCAAGGCGTTCACGATCGCGGACGGTGGACTGCCCACGGTGACCAGCAGGAGCGTCTTCTGCGGCATCAGCCCACCGCCTTCTACCTCCGGACGGACGACGTTGACCGCGTCCCCCCGGAGCGGAGTGGCTGGGGCGCAAGGATTCGAACCTTGATAATCAGAGTCAAAGTCTGACGTCCTGCCATTAGACGACGCCCCAGCAGGTTCGCACGCGTACTCGTGGGCCGATACTACGGCACTTTGACGGGCGCGGGAACCCACTCTGACGCTGCCCCCTTCAGTCCATGGAGTGCGGGGGGTGGATCACTCCCCCGGACGCCACCTGGGAGGCTGCCGGGGGGACGGGCTGTCATCCACCCGACAGCTGAGGCCCCTCTTCAGCCCTTCAGCACGGCCAGGGGCGTGAGCCGGACGCGGGGCGTCACGAGTTCCGCCTCGTCCTCCAGCACCTCGGTGAGGTCCCGGTAGGCGGCGGGGGCCTCCTCCACCAGGGCGCGGGTCCGGCCCGGGTCGAACACCACGCGGCGCAGGGCGTGGACCAGGGCGTCCGGGCGGATGCGGGCGCGGGCCTCCGTCCGGGTGAGCACGCGGCCCGCGCCGTGCGAGCAGGAGCGGAAGGCGCGGGGCTCCCCCTGCCCTTCGACGACGTAGGAGGCCGTGCCCATGGAGCCGGGGATGAGCCCCCGGGCTCCGGCATCCAGCCCCACCGCGCCCTTGCGGTGGACCCAGAGTGCGCGGCCGAAGTGCGTCTCGGAGGCGACGTGGTTGTGGTGCACGTCCACGGTGCTGTCCGGGTCCGGGGCCACGCCCAGCACGTCCGCCAGCACCGCCAGGGCCCGGGCGGCGAGCTGGTCCCGGTTCGCTCGGGCGAAGCGGCACGCCAGGTCCAGGTCATTCACGCAGGCCCGGCCCGCTTCGGTGCGGGTGTCGAGCGCGGGCGGCGTGCCCTGTCCCAGCACCTGGGCCACGCGCTGGTGGTGTTCCCCCACGGCGCCCCCCACGCCCCGCGAACCGGAGTGGATGAGCAGCCAGAGGTCCCCCGCCCCATCGCGGTCCAGCTCCAGGAAGTGGTTGCCCCCACCGAGCGTGCCCAGGTGACGCGGCGCCAGTCGCTCCCAGGCATGCGCGAGCTTCTGGGTGGACAGCGGCGGAGCTTCGAGCCCCGGCGGCAGGGACAGGCCTCGCCCCCGGTGCACCGCGTCCCCCACCGGGATGACCCGGGCGAGCTGGGACAGGAGCCGCTCCAGGTCCGCTCGCGAGAGTGAAGCGGCGGGGAAGGCGAAGCGGTGCGCGCTCACGCCGCAGCCCAGGTCGTTGCCCAGCGCGCCGGGGACGACGTGGGCTTCCGTGGCGAAGACGGTGCCCACCGCCACGCCCGACGCGAGGTGCACGTCCGGCATCACCGCCACGTGCTCCGTGACGTAGGGCTGCGCGGCGAGTTGCTGGAGCTGCTTCAAGGCCGCCGGGGGCACCGTGCGCGCCCAGGCGAGGAGGGGCACCGCGCCCGGTGGGACTTCGAGGACGCGGGGCATCATGCGTCACCCCCGTCCTCGGCTTCGGTGCGTGGGGCGGTGCCCACGAGGACGAAGCGCAGGTGCGGGGTGCGCTTGAGATTCAGGTGCTGCGCGAGCCGCGAGCGCAGGAAGCCCTCCGCTCGGGCGAGGGCCTCCTTCACGGTGGCGGGGTTCGCGTCGTGCGGCAGCGAGTAACCGATGCGCACGGTGCGGCCTTCGGGGGACAGCTCGCACGACGTCAGCGCGACGCCTTCGAGACGGGGGTCGGACAGCTCGCTCCGGAAGAGCAGCGAGACGTCCTCGGAGAGGGTGGACTGGACGCGCAGGTGACGCGCGGACGGAGCTTCGGAATGGAACAGCGAGGAGCCCGAGCGCCGGAGGGACGTGCGGGTACGGCGATGCTTGGAAGAGGACATGAACGAAGACGGATTCCTGCGGGCCGTGCCGGAGCACGGCCGGGGTGTGCACGCGAACGACACCGCGCGGACACGCCGTCTGGACCTCACGTCGGAGGCGTCCTCCACGGCCGCGACAGCGCTCGGACGGGCGCTGACTTCGGACGGGCGCTGGACGCCGCCGGTGACGCTAGAAGCGTGACCCCGCGGAGCGGACCGAGACCACCTTGGCGACACGTCCCATGGCACACCTCCCGCCGCGCACCCGACGCGCGGACCGTCCACCGGACGCGGGGAACACACGCATCCGTCCGCCCCCTGACGCGGGGGCCTTCCAGGTCCTGACGAAAGGCGGTGCTGTCCTCTGGTGACCAGCCGCTCCATCCACCATCCGACGCGCGGCGCCAGTCGGATTGGCGGGACGGCCGTCCCGGGGCAAGCAGGGGGCGGGAGCTGTCTCTTATACACA
>NZ_RAWQ01000356.1:0-5194 GCF_003668965.1 Corallococcus sp. AB030 | reverse complement strand
CTCCCGCAAGGCCCGGCCCGCGTCCAGCGTGGAGGGCAGGTCCACCCAGCGTACGTCGGAGGTACGCAGCCCCGCGCGCGCCAGAATCCACAGGGCGAAGTAATGCGACGAGCCGCCCGGATACACGCCCACCCGCTTGCCTCGCAGGCTGGCCAGGTCCGGCACGCCCACCGCCGCCATGGCCTCCTGGCCCCGGCTGCGTCCCACGAGCAGCACCGTGCGCGGCGCCGCGTCCCTCAAGGTCGGCGCCCAGGACGCGAGCCGGTCCACCGACAGGGCGGCCATGTCCACGCCGCCGTTCTCCGCGCCCACGGACAGGGCCTGCTTCAGCTCCTCTTCGCGCGCGAAGAGCACCGCGCGGGCGTCCAGCGCGTAGGCCGTCTTGAGCAGCCCCTGCGCGGCGCCCGGAGGAGTGGCGGGGTTGTCCAGGGTGGTGGCGCCGCCGGCTGCCACGAGCAGCGCGGAGGCGGACCCGCGCGGGGTGAAGCCAATGAGCACGGGCCTGAGCGGCACCGATGCCACGTCCGCCACCGGGGCCGCGACGCCCGCCGGGAAGTCACCCGGGGACAGCCGCACCGCTTCACGGGTGGAGGGAAAGAAGCGCGCCTGCAGGCGGTCGAGATAACCCGCCCGCGAGGCGAACACGTACCCCGCGCCCAGGACACAGAGCGCGAGGAAGAGAAAGAGGCCGGGTCCGCGGTGCAGCTTCATCCGTGTGCGCCGGCCCCTTTCATGGGGGGAGACCTACTTGATCTCCACCTTCTTGCCGATGGTCTTTTCCGGACCGGCACCCACGTCCGACACCGGCGCGGGGCTGTCCATCAGGCCCATCTCCATCTTGAACTGCTTCACCAGCTCGTCGCCCTGGATCTTCTCCGCCTCTTCCTCGATGGCCGCGGCCTGGTGGTCCACCGACTCCAGCGCCATCTGCATGCGCGCCTCGTTGATGGCCGTCTTCTCCTGGACCTTGCGGAGCATCTCGTCGTGCGTGGAGTCCACGCCCGCGACGGTGAAGGACTCCATCGTGTCGGCGACCTTCGCCTGCCACTTGGCGCGACGCGCGTCCCGGACGGCGTTCATCGCCTCCTGCGTCTTCCGGTCCTTCTCGCGCATGAACGCCTTCTTGACGTTCAGGGCCTTCTCGTAGGCCTGCTTCGCGATGTCCAGCTGCTGCTGGTTGCGCGCGAGGGCTTCCTTCTCCCCCTGCAGCTTGGTCGCGTAGGTGCCGGCCAGGTCGTCACGGCCCGCCTGGATGGCGGCCTTGACCTTGGCGGTCAGCTCCCGCACGTCCTGCTGGTACTTCATGTTCTCCTTCTCGAGCAGCGTCACATTCGCCCGGACCATGGCGATGGACTCGTTCATCTTGGGGACCTGATCGTTCAGGTCACGGATGTTCTGCTCGAGAATCAACTCCGGATCCTCGATGGAGGAGACGAAGAAGCCCGCGAAGCTCCGCATCGCTCTCTTGAATCGCTGCCACATGTCGGCTCTCACCTCCGCCTGTGCCTAATCCCAGTCACCTTACACGAACTCCGACGCCCACAAGCATCCGGCCGCAAGGCGCGTGTCACCGTGACTACGCCCGCCCGGAACGGATGATTGCTCCGGAACAGCCACCGCCCGCCAGCCCGGCCGGGTCCAGGGCCACCGGTCCGGCCCCCATCCGCCACTCCCTGTCCCTTAAAGGGGCCACCCGGGGTCGCGAAAGACGCTGTGGCCATGAACTTGCCGGGTGGGGAGGAAGCGGGGAAAACGAACGTGTCGCATGGACCCGACTCCTCCCGTTGCCTTTGAAGACGAACTCGCGCGGGTGGTGGCCGCCCAACGGCGGCGCGTCCTGGGCGCCGGGGCGGCGGTGCGGCTGGTGGGCACGGTCGTGTTCTTCGCCGTCAGCCTGGGGCTGTGGCTGACGGGCGCGCGGGACTGGGCCCACTACCCGCCCCTGCTGCTCTGCTACGGCGGCGTGGTGGCGCTGCTGTTCGCGCTGCGCGCCAGGCCCCTGACGAAGCAGCTGGGCATCGTGCAGTCGCTGGTGGACGTGGGGCTGGTGTTCGGCCTCCAGCAGCTGGCCCTGCCGGTGTCGCCCTTCCCCGCGGGCGTGGCGGGCTTCAGCCTGGGGCTGTTCGCGCTGGTGGTGGCGCTGTCCGGCCTGGAGCTGATGCCCTGGCTCGTCTACGGCACGGCGGGCCTGGCGTCCCTGACCCAGGCCGTCCTCATGCACCAGGCGGGCGTGGGCCCGGGGGCCATGGCCGTGGCGGCGGTGACGCTGGTGCTGGTGGCGGCGGTGAGCCACTACGGCACCGGGCGGCTGCGGCAGCTGGCCATGGACCTGTCGCACGCGGAGGTGGCCCGGCAGCTGGGGGCCCGCCGCACCCACGAGGTGGAGGACGCCCACCGCACCATCGAGCGGATGCTGTCCGAAGCCCACGCGCGCAACGCCCAGCTGGAGGCGCTGCAGGCCCACCAGGAGCAGCTGATGCAGTTCCTGGTGCACGACCTGCGCTCGCCGCTGTCCGCCGTGACGCTGTCGCTGTCGTGGATGGAGCAGGAGCTGCCCATCGGCACGCCGATGGTGGAGTCCGTGCGCACGGGCCTGGCCGTCACCGCGCGCCTGGACCGGATGATCTCCGACCTGCTGGACGTGCCCCGGCTGGAGCAGGGCCGGCTGTCCCCGCGCAAGCAGGCCTTCCCGGTGGCGCCGCTCTTCGACGAGGTTCGCCGCTCGCTGGATGGCGCGGCCCGGCTGCGCAAGATCAAGCTGGAGCTGTCGTCCCCGCCGGGCTTCCAGCTGGTGGGCGACGCGGGCCTGCTCATCCGCGTGGTGGAGAACCTGGCCACCAACGCGCTCCGCTACGCCCCGTCCGGCGGGCGGGTGCGCCTGGAGGCCGGTGAGGCGGAGGGCTTCCAGTGGCTGGCGGTGCGCAACGACGGCATCGCCATTCCGCCGGAGGCGCGCGAGTCCCTCTTCGACAAGTACGTGCAGGGCCACCGCGAGAAGGAGGGCCGCCGGGGCTATGGCCTGGGGCTGTACTTCTCCCGGCTGGCGGCGGAGGCCCATGGCGGGCGGCTGGCGGTGGAGGACGCGGAGGGCTGGGCCACGTCCTTCGTGCTGCGCATGCCCCGGGTACAGCCGACCTCGCAGTCGTCGCTGGACCCGACGGCCGCCTGGCGCCGCTAGGACGCCTTCAGCTTCGCGCGGGCGAAGAGCTTCGTCGCCTGCGTGCGGGCGTTGGCCAGCACCGTGTTCGCGTCCAACGTGGTCAATTCGCCTTCGCGCAGCACCAGCTTGCCGTCGATGAGCACATGCGACACGTCCGTGGAGCGCGCCGAGTACACCAGCGGCCCCGTGACGTCGTCCGGCAGCGGGCAGAAGTGGAAGCCGCGCGTGTCCACCACGGTGAGGTCCGCGCGCTTGCCGACCTCCACGGAGCCCACCTCGTCCTCCAGGCCCAGGGCGCGCGCGCCGTGCAGCGTGGCCATCTCCAGGACGTGCATGGGCGTCATCGCCACCGGGCCCACGCGCGGGTTGTGCAGCACGGACGCGAGCCGCATCTCGTGGAACAAATCCAACGTGTTGTTGCACGGGGCGCCGTCCGCCCCCAGCGCCACGGGGATGCCGTCCTTCAGCAGCTCCGGCACACGCGCGTAGCCCGACGCGAGCTTCAGGTTGGAGCCCGGGCAGTGGCACACCACCGTGCCGGACTCGCGCAGCAGCCGCTGCTCCTCGCCCTCCACCCACACGCAGTGGGCCAGCGTGACCTGGGGACCCGTGAGCCCCAACCCGTGGAAGAAGGCGATGTTGTCCTGGCCCGTCACCTGGCGGACCACGTCCGTCTCCGTGCGGTTCTCGCTGGCGTGTGAGTGGATGCGCACGCCCTTCTCCCGCGACAGTCGGCCCACCTCTCGCAGCAGCTCCGGCGAGCAGGACAGGGCGAAGCGCGGCGCGAACGCGTAGCGCAGGCGGTTGTCGTGGGTGCCGTGCCAGCGCTCCATCAGCGCCAGGCTCTCCGACAGGGAGTCCGCCGTCGTCTCACGCAGGCCGGCGGGCACCTCCGCGCCGGAGTCCATCATCGCCTTGCCGCCGACGAGCCGGAAGCCGCTGTCACGCGCGGATTCGAAGACGGCGTCGTAGTGGTGCACGGTGCCCATGTCGAGCGCCGCCGTCGAGCCGGAGCGGATGAGCTCCGCGAAGGTGAGGTCCGCGCTGGCGCGCAGGGACGCCGCGTCGTGCGCCGCCTCCATGGGCCAGATGCGCTCCTTCAGCCAGTCCAGGAGTTCCCGCTTGTCCGCGTGGCCGCGGAACAGCGTCTGGCAGGCGTGCAGGTGGCCATGGATGAGGCCGGGCATCACCACCTGCCCTGCGAGGTCCAGGACGCGGCAGGCGCCCTTCACCTTCAGGCCCCGGCCCACCTTGGCGATGCGCCCGTCCTGCACGAGCACGTCCGCGCGAGGCAGCACCTCGCGGTCGCGGTTCATGGTGACGACGGTGGCGCCAGTGAGAAGCAAGTCCACGTGAGGGAGGTCCTAGAAGAAGGAACGGGTGAAGGCGTGGGGCAGCAGCTCGCTGAGCGGGTAGCGCGCCTCCTGCCCGTTGAGGGTGCGGCTTCGCACCGGAAGGTCAGGCCCGGCGAACTCCGCCATCACCTGGCGGCACATGCCGCACGGGGGACAGGGCTCCGGGGTGTCCACGACGATGGCCACGGCCACCGGCTTCTCGCGGCCCTGGGCCACGCCCGCGACGAACGCGTTGCGCTCCGCGCAGACGGTGAGGCCATAGGTGGCGTTCTCCACGTTGCAGCCGGCCACGATGGAGCCGTCCGCGTAGAGCACGGCGGCCCCCACGGGAAACTTCGAGTACGGCACGTGCGCGCGCTGACGCACCCGCAGGGCCTCCTCGAACAGCCGCTCCCAGGGAATCTCCTCCGCCATGCCGCCCTCCTTCGCGAAGGCGCCGTCCACCGGCGCCCGCGTCCATCCGGGGATGCCCTAGCGGGCGCCCCGGGGTTCGTCCTTGCTCTGGTCGTCCAGGTGCCGGGCGATGGCGAGCTCCAGCTCCACCGGTAGCTCCACGAAGCGCACGCGCACCACCGGGCCCGTCATACCGGCCTTGGGGGGCAGCACCTCGCCGCGCACCTGCACCTCTTCCAGGGACGGGGGAAGCGCGAAGCGCACCTCCACGGTCTGGCCCGGGTCC
>NZ_RAWQ01000355.1:0-5165 GCF_003668965.1 Corallococcus sp. AB030 | reverse complement strand
CGTGGGGGCGGCGGTGCTCGCGCGCGGCCTCGCGGGGATGCTCTACGGCGTGGGCGCGCTGGACGCCCTGACGTTCGGAGGCGTGCCCCTGCTGCTGGGCGCGGTGGCGCTCGTGGCCAGTGGGTTGCCCGCCCGCCGCGCGCTGCGCGTGACGCCGGCCATCGCGCTCCGGGCGGACGAATAGGGCTTCAGGACACGGTGTCGTAGGCGGGGGGCGCTTCCCTCGGCATGCGGACCGTGAACGTCGTTCCGGCCTCTTCGCTGGAGGTCGCGCTCACGTGGCCTCCGTGCGCGCGCGCCACCTGCTGCACGATGTAGAGCCCCAGCCCCACGCTGCGCGACGAGCGGCCTTCGTCATGGTGGCCGCGCCGCATGGCCTGGAAGAGGGTGGGCAGCATCTCCGGCGGAATGGGCCGGCCCCGGTTGTGGACTTCCAGGACGAGGTCGTCCCCCTCCTCGCGAGTGGACACCCGCACCGTGGAGCCCGGCTCGCCGTAGCGAAGGGCGTTGGTGACCAGGTTCTGCACCACCTGGCCCAGCCGCTCCTCGTCCCACGAGCCCAGGCCGTCGCCCTGCTGATCCAGGACCACCTGCCGCTCCGGGAACGCCACCTGGACCTCCTCCAGCGCGTGGCGCGTGGCCTCGTGGAAGTCCATGCGGCGCCGCTGCACCGGCAGCCCTCCTCCCAGCCTCGCCTGGGTCACGTCCAGCAGGTCGCGGATGAGGCGGTTGGCGCGCTCGGCGCTGCTGATGATGCGGCCGGTGTTCTTTGTCGCGCGCTCCCCCAGGTCATCGCGCTGGAGCAGGGCGTTCGCCGACAGGAGGATGGCGTTGAGTGGATTGCGCAGGTCGTGGCTGACGATGCCGATGAGCTGCTGCTCGAACTCCCGCTGCTCTCGCGCCTCCGCCTCGCGCCGGTGGCGTTCGGTGATGTCGCGGCTCACCGTGGCGATGCCCATGTCCTCGCCCGTTGTGGCATCGCGCAGCGTGAAGAAGTTGTAGTGCACGGGTATCGCCGCTCCGGTGCGGAAGTGGCGGAGGCGGAACTCTCCGTCCCAGCGCCCGTGCTCGCGCAGCCTGGGCAGGATGACGTCGCGCACGTAGGCGCGGTCCTCCTCCAGGAAGTAGTCGAACAGGTGCGTGCTCCGCACCGCCTCCGGCCCCTCCAGTCCCAGCATCCGCTGGCCCGCCTCGTTGACGAACAGCGCCCGTCCGTCCGGTCCTCCAATGCCGATGAGGTCCGAGGACTGCTCCACCACGGCAATCAGCTTCTCGCGCTCCCGCTCCGCCAGACGTTGCTCCCTGCGCGCCCGTGCCGCCGCGAGATTCCCCTCCACGCGCGCCAGCAGCTCCCGCGCGGAGAACGGCTTCACCAGGTAGTCGGTGGCGCCCATGCGCAGGCCCTCCACCGTGGCCTCCTCGCCGGCGCGCGCGGACAACAGGATGACGGGCACGTGCACCGTCGTCGGGTCCTCGCGCAGCCGCCGCAGGAGCCCGAAGCCATCCAGCTCCGGCATCATCACGTCGCTGATGACGAGGTCCGGCATCCGGGCCCGGCACGACTCCAGTGCCTCCAGTCCATTCGCCGCGAGCGTCACCTCGAAGCGGTCCGCGAGCAGCGAGTGCACATACGCGCGCATGTCCGCGTTGTCGTCCGCGAACAGGACATGGCCGCCCACGGTCCTCATGAGGGGCGCGGGGGCCGCGTCGACCGCGAGCATGGCCGGCGTGCCCTCCGGCCCCAACCAGCCGGACGCCTCCTCCAGGAACGTCGCGGCGGTCGCGCTCGTCGGGACGCGCTCGGACGTGGACGCCGCCGTCTCCCGTGGAGCGTCAGCCAGGGAGGACGCCTCCGCGGGCAGCGTCACCGTGAAGGTGCTGCCCTGGCCGGGGCGGCTCTCCGCCTGCACGTCGCCGCCATGCAGGCGAACCAGCTCCCGCACCAGCGCGAGCCCGATGCCGCTGCCCTCGTAGCTGCGTCCCTGCGCGCCCTGCACTCGGTGGAAGCGGTCGAAGATGAGCGGCAGCTCCTCCGGTGGAATGCCCGTGCCGGTGTCCGCCACGCGCAGCTCCACCTGCGTTCCGCGCCAGCGCAGGCTCACGCGGATGCCGCCCTGGTGCGTGAACTTGAACGCGTTGGAGATGAGGTTGAGGACGATCTTCTCCCACTGATCCGGATCCACCTTCACGGGGTGCGGCAGCGGGGGACAGTCCACGTCGAGCGTCAGGCCCGCGCGCTCCACGGTGGAGCGGAAGCCGCTGGCGAGCCCGCGGGTGAGCGCGGCGAGGTCGGTGGGCACCGCGGTCGCGTGCAGGCGGCCCGCTTCGATGCGGGAGAACTCCAGCAGCGTGTTGACGAGCTTGAGCAGCCGCAAGCCATTGCGGTGCACCGTCCGCTGCCGTTCGAGCTGCCGGGGACCGAGCGGCTCCAGCGGATCCTGGAGGCCGTCCTCCACCGGCCCCAGCATCAGCGCCAGCGGAGTGCGGAACTCGTGGCTCACGTTGCTGAAGAAGTCCGTCTTCGCGCGATCCAACGCGGCCAGCGCCTCCACGCGGCGGCGCTCCTCCTCGCGGGCGCGGGCCTGGGAGATGGCCGTCGTCACGCCCCGGGCCAGCAGCTCCAGGAAGCCCCGGTACTTCTCATCCAGTGCCAGCCTGCGGCTCAGCCCCGTCACCAGGAAGCCCGCGGGCCGCGCATGCCCCGCGCGCGGAAGGGGCTGCACCCATGCGGAGGCCGTTCCCTCCGGCCACGGCCCCACCGCGACGGTGCCTGTCTCCCCTGGCAGCCTCTCCCAGAGGAAGGCCGCGCGGGTGCTCGCGGCGTCGCCCAGGGGCCAGTCCGCGCGCGCCTGACCCGTGCTGTCCGGGAGGGGAATCGACTCGGGAGCGAGCGCATCCCCCGCCGCCATCCCGCTCGTCCCGGCGAGCCGCGCGGTGCCAGTGGCGTCATCCACCAGGTAGAGCAGGGCGAAGGGCACGTCGAGCGGCGCAGCGGCGATGACTCGAATGGCCTCGCGACAGGCGTCGTCCGTGGTGGCCCGGTCCGCGGTGGAGGCACCCAGTTCGCGCAGCATGTCCAGCCGCCGCGTACCCACCACCTGTCCGGTGGTCTCCGTGAGCGCCGCGAAGATGCCCGCCACGTCGCCGGACTCGTCGCGCACGGGCGAGTGGCTGTAGGTGAAGTAGCACTCCTCGACGAAGCCGTTGCGGTCGAGCGGCATCATCAGGTCATTGACGAAGATGGCCTCGCCGGTCTGGCGCATGCGCTCCCAGCCGGGGCCGAGCATGTGCCAGACCTCCGGCCAGGTGACGGCCGCTGCCTGCCCCAGGGCAGCGGGGTGCTTCGTGCGTCCGCAGATGGGCCGGTACGCGTCGTTGTAGAACTGGACGAACTCCGGACCCCACGCGACGTAGAGCGGATAGTCGGACGCGAGCACGATGCTGACGGCCGTGCGCAGCGACTGGGGCCAGGTCTCCACGGGGCCCAGGGACGTCCTCGCCCAGTCCACCTGCCGCAGCAGGGCGCCACACGCGCCACCGCCTCGCAGGATGTCGTCCACCGCGCCCATGTGCCTCCACGCCCATGCGCGCCTTCAAGAATGGAGGCCACTGCTGGGGGATGGAACTTCGGGGTTTCGCCGAGCGATGGCCAGTGCGCAGAGCGGAGCCCGTGATGAAACGTGCATCGATGAACGGCGGGCGTCTGGAGGGCAACCAGGCGCTCGCGCGGTTCACGGCCCGGTCATCGTGAAGTTGTCGATGGCCAGACCGCAGTCGGTGAACCTCGACGTGCTGGTGAACTGGATCCGCGTGGATGGCGGACGTGATGGTCCAGCCCGGCAGCGCGTTGCTGGACGGGTTGAGGATGACGGAGTTGGACGAGCCAATGGCGTGGGTCTCGAAGCTGTCGTTGGTGGCGACGTTGATGCCCTGCTCGACGCTGCTCAGCTCCGGCTCGGAGCGCGCGGAGTCCGGACCCCCCAGCCCGCCAGCGTGAAGAGGCCAAAGCCCACCAGGGTGCGAAGACGCAGCATGGGGTTGGCATTCATGTGATGTGATTCCCGTTGAGATGTGTTTCGCCTGTGTTCAATGACAGGCGAAGCGCACTCCAGGTTCGTTCACCTTGGGTGTGGATGGCTTGGCGGGTGGTGCCATTGCACTGACTGCTGCCCTCCAAGCAGGTCAGAACCGGATGCTGCGCCTGTGAGGTGGAACAGGGCGATCCGGCGACCCACGGTCCACCGTCCAGTCGCTGATAGGGCCGCCGCCCCACGGGTAGGGGAGCGGCGGCCCGGGGCCCGCACGGATCAGCGGACGGGCTGCGTCATCACGGTCCGGTCACCGTGAGGTTGTCGATGGCCAGACCGCAGCCGACGCCACCGGAGGTGCTGATGAGCTCGATCCGCGAGACGGTGCTGGTGGCGTTGAACACGTAGGTGCGCGGGAACGTCGACCACGTCCCGGAGCTGTTGGAGAAGCTGGCGGTGCTCGGGCCGTAGTTGAGGGTGGCCGACCGGGACACGGTGGTGCAGGTGGGGCTGTTGGACACGTAGAAGGACACCGTGTAGCCGCCGCCGACGACGGTGGGGACGTCCTGGTACAAGGAGCCCGCGCCCAGGCCGTTGAGGTCGATGGACTGGATGCCGCTCTGCGCCGCCTTGTACGTGTTCTTCATCACCTTGATTCCGCTGGTGATGGTCCAGCCCGGCAGCGCCGTGCTACCGGCGTTGAGGACCACGTAGTTGAAATTGCCGATGTTGTTGTTCTCAAAGCTGCCGTTGGTCGACACGACGACGCCCTGCTCGACGTTGCCGAGCTCCGGCTCCTGGATCGCGGCATCCGGGCCCCCACAGCCCATCAGCGCGAAGAAGCCAAAGCCCACCACCGCGCCGCGACGCAGCATTTGCTTGCCATTCATATGATGTGATTCCCCCTGAGATGTGTTTCGCCCGCGCGTCGTGCGACAGGCGAAACATACCGTACATGATTTCACATCAAGTGTGTGAAACTTCACAGTGGGGTTGCTGGCTTGGTTGGCCTCCGGGCGGGTCAGAGGGGTGCGCAGCCACCCGTGGGTGCGGGACTGATCACGGATGAGGCATTGATGACACAGGGCTGGACCTGCCTCTTATACACATCTCCGAGCCCACGAGACGCTCATGAAA
>NZ_RAWQ01000354.1:0-5222 GCF_003668965.1 Corallococcus sp. AB030 | reverse complement strand
GTGCCGTTGGTGGAGCCGGGCTTGAAGGCCTCCTCGACGGAGGTCTCCACGCGGCGCACGGCGGTCTCAATCTTCTCCGCGGCGGTCTTGGTGGTGGCGGCGGCCCAGGTGCGCAGCTGCACGAGGCCTTCCTTCACCTTGGCCTGCTTCTCCGGGTCCTTCACTTCCTTGAGGAGACGCTCGGCCTCGCCGCGGAGGTCGTCCGTGGTGCGCTTGAGGTCCTCGCCGGTGCGCTTGAGGAACTCCATCAACTGCCTGTCCCACTTCTCGGCCATGACGCGTCTCCTCCGTCGTCTGCTCGAACCCATCCAACTGCACGTGTGGACCGCGCGCAAAGCCTTCCGCGCTGTCCGTGTACGACGGCGGAGCGCGCCACTGATTGCCGTGTGGCAGTGCGTCAGGGGCTCCGCCGGGGTGCAAGCGGGGGGGCGCGCGACAGTCGGATGGCAGACACGTTAAGGTGCGTGCCCTCTTCCGGGGAGGCCGCGTTGGGGCGGGCCCGGTGCTGGAGTGTTCCCCTATGTCGTCCCGGTCCTTCCGAGCGGTGTCATCGCTCGTCGTGCTCACGTCCCTGTTCGCGCTGGTGGCCTGTGGTTCCAACGAACCGGAAACCACGGGGCCGGTGCTGCCCCAGGTGACGCTGCCGGCGGCCACGGTGGGGGCGGTCTACGAGAAGGTGCTGACGGCGACGGGCGGCACGGCGCCGCTCACGTATTCGGTGGACCAGGTGCCGCCGGGCTTCTCCTTCTATGGAGACAGCGGGCGGCTGGTGGGCCCGGCGACGACGGCCGGCGAGTGGACGCTGACGATGGTGGTGCGCGACGCGAAGGGCGCCCAGCACACGCGAGGCTATCCGTTGCGCGTGTGGCCGGCGCCGGTCATCACCACGACGTCGCCGCTGCCCTCCACGAAGGAGGGCAGCCTCTACACCTTCACCTTCACCTCCACGGGCGGGGCGCCGCCCCTGACCTGGTCGCAGGCGGGCGGAGCGATTCCGGACGGCCTGACGCTGACGGAGGACGGGGTGCTGACCGGCACGCCCCAGGGCCCGGCGCTGTATGAGTTCACGGTGCGGGTGGAGGACGCCAACGGCGCCCACGCGGAGGCGGTCATCCAGCTGCCCCTGACCACGTCGACCGGGGAGCTGCCCGACGGCGGTCCGGTGACGGATGGCGGGACGAAGACGGACGGCGGCACGACGGACGGCGGCACGAAGACGGATGGCGGGACGCAGCCGACGGCGGTGCCGTTGAAGGTGGGCAACTGGAACATCGAGTGGTTCGGCTCCACGGCCGAGGGCCCCTCGGACGAGGCGCTGCAGCTGGCCAACGCGACCGCGGTCATCGCGGACGCGGGGCCGGACGTGCTGGGCGTGGCGGAGATCGTCGGCGTGGACGCGTTCAACTCGCTGACGGCGAACCTCAGCGGCTACAGCGGCCTGCTCGCGGGTGATGGCTGGTACGGCCCCACGGCCCAGAAGGTGGGCCTGCTCTACAAGACGAGCACGGTGCAGCTGGTGAGCTCGAACGTCGTGCTGACGGACTGCGCGCAGGACTTCGCGTACCGGCCGCCGCTGCGCGTGGACCTGAAGGTGCTCCGGGGCTCCTCGCCGGTGGACCTCACGGTGATGGTGCTGCACATGAAGGCGTACGCGGAATATGACTCGTACGTGCGGCGCCAGGGCGCGGCGTCGTGCCTCAAGAACTACCTGGACACGAACCTGCCGACGCAGAACGTGATGGTGCTGGGCGACTGGAACGACGACGTGGACGCGTCCATCTACTATTTGCCGCCTGTGAATTCCGACCCGGCAAAACCGGCTCCATCACCCTACGTGGACTTCGTGAGCGACTCCGCTCGCTACAAGTTCCTCACCCAGCCGCTGTCGGAGTCCGGGACGCGCTCGACGGTGAGCAACAGCCAGTTCATCGACCATCAGCTGGTGACGAACGAGCTGGCGGCGTACCACGTGGCGAACTCCACGAAGGTGCTCAATCCGAGCATCGTCAGCTACAAGAACACCACGTCGGACCACTACCCCATCTTCAGCGACTTCAACTTCGGCTCGGCCGGGCAGTCGGGAAGCGTGAAGGTCACGGCGCCCAACGGCGGTGAGACGCTGAATGCGGGCCAGACGTTCAACATCACCTGGACGTCCAGCAACGTGTCGCAGGTGAACATCACGTACACGCTGGATGGGACGGTGTGGCGCGCGGTGGCGTCAGGCCTGACGGCGTCCACCAGCCGCTACGCGTGGACGGTGCCCAGCGAGTCCTCCACCTCCGTGCGGGTGCGCGTGGCGGACGCGGCGCGCGCGGACGTGGCGGACGTGAGCGACGGGGTGTTCACGCTGACGCGGCCGACGCAGCAGGTGTTCATCAACGAGTACCTAGCGCAGCCGCTCAATAATGCCGCGGGGACGCCGGATTACGACCAGCAGTTCGTGGAGATCTACAACGCGGGTCCGGGGTCGGTGGATCTGAGCGGCTGGAAGATCCACGACGCGAAGTCGTACTCGGGCGCGGACCCGGCACGGCACACGTTCGTGTCGGGCACGGTGTTGCCGGCGGGCAAGGCCTACGTGGTGTACTCGGGGTCGACCGCGCTGCCAGCGGGGGCGCAGTACTCGACGTACTCCAACGGCGGCTTGGGGCTGCGGTTCGACCGGGGCGTGAACCAGGGTGGCGCGGGTGACATCGTGTACCTGGTGCGCGCGGACGGGACGGTGCAGGACAGCCACTCGTACCAGACCTCCAGCATGCCGGTGGACCCTGGCTATTCGTTCAACCGGAAACCGGACCTGAGCCCCACGGGGATCTGGGTCGAGGGCTACAGCCTTTTCAATAAGGCCTCGACCCCGGGCAAGAAGGCGGACAACACCGCGTTCTGAAGCGCTTCGCGCTGACATGACTTCCACCTGGGGTTCTGCTTGGGTGGAAGGATGCGCGTCTGGGTTCATCTGAGAAGAATCGCCACGGCCGTGGTGTTGTGCGTGTGGCTCGCGGCCTGTGGCGGGACGCGTGGGGCGGTGGCTCCGCCTTCGCGGGAGGAGCTGCCCCGCCAGGTGCTGCTTCTGAGGGAGGCCCCGGATGGGAGCTTCACCCAGGAGTGGCGGCCGGCGGAGGACTTCGACCTCGCCCACTACGTGAAGGCCCCCGAGGGCCGGCGCATCGTGCGGACGGCGCGCTCCGTTCGGGACTGTGACGCGGAGAACCGCGAGTGCATCCAGGAATGCATGAGCCGGCCATTGGGGAGCGACTTCAGTCACATCACGAAACGGCCCGGGCTTGGTGGCAAGGAGGAGTACTGCGTCCGCCGATGCAAACAGCCCTACCTGGACTGCATCGACCTTGAGAAGCTCCGGCCGCAGGAGCTTTCCTCGCTGGATGCGGTCTCCGAATGGGCCCGGCGCAACCAACGCGCCATCCTGGTGGGCAGCGTGGTGGTCATCGCAGGGGTCGCGTTTGTCGTCGTCTCAGCGGGCGTGGGGCTCATCGTGCTCGCGCCCGCGCTGCTTCTGACGACGTCATCCGTGGCCCCAGCACAACACCTGGTGGAGAGCGCACCATGATGCACTTCTTCGACAAGTTGGAGGTCCTGGGACGGCACTACTCGGAGAGCACCTCTGAGGAGGAGAAGCAGGCCTTCATCTTCGCGATGGACGCCATCTACTTCATCCTGGGCACCGGGCAGGGCACCGAGTTTGAAGCATATGTCCAAAGCCAGGAGGCTTCCGCGCCTCCGTTGGTCATCGCCCGGTTCAAGACCCGAGAGGAGGCGGAAGCCGCGATGAACGCGCGCAAGCCCCAAGTCGATTCGGCACGCGTGCTGATTGGAGACGACTACTACTCCGCCATGTTCGTCCCAGCCACGGGGCGGACCCACCTGGTCTTCATGCCCCCCTTCATGGAGCATTACCTCCAGGAGATGGCGGATGAGCGGCGCCAGCCTTCGGGACTGTCCTTCTCCACGAAGGCGGAGGCGGAGGCGTGGATGAACCAGCAGCCCACGCCGCCCCAGCAGTTGGTCATCGACATCGCGGGGGCGCCGTATCTGGCCGCCTACCACCACCGCATCGACTACCGCGTCCTCTATCCCCTGCCCGCCCCCACGCCTCCGTCGCAGGAGATGTGAGGGCGGCACGGTGATGGCTAAGTCGGACGGCTCCGCGCTCTGAGCGGTTCGCGATGACATGACTTGCTCCTGCATGAGGCCCCGGATGGGAGCTTCACCCAGGAGTGGCGCGCGGCGGGGGACTTCGACCTCGCCCCCTATGTGAAGGCCCCCGAGGGCCGGCGCATCGTGCGGACCGCGCGCTCCGTGCGGGACTGTGACGCGGAGCACCTGGAGTGCATGCGGCGGTGCAAGAGCCGCCCAGTCCCCAAGGGGTTCGGTCATGTCCGCGTTCCACGCGGTGATGGCGGCAAGGAAGCCTATTGCAACGATCAGTGTCTGCCGCCCTATCAGGACTGCATCAAGCTGGAACAACTCCAGCCCCAGAAAGTATCCTCAACCGAAGAACTGTTGGACTGGGCAAGCCGGAACCGGAAGTCTCTTCTGGTTGGCGCTGTCGTCGTCATCGCGGGTGTTGCCTTCGTTGTTGTCTCTGCGGGTGCGGGACTCGTTGTACTGGCACCCGCACTTCTCATGGCAACCGAAGGAGCAGTCGGACTTCCACTGGCAGGGACGGTGCCGTGACCAAGCTATTCGACCAACTGGAAGTGCTCGGGCTGATCTTGCTCGACGACGCGCCCAGAACGCCCGGCAGCGAGGAGGCGATCCGCATCGCCGCGAATGCCATCCAGTTCATCTGTTCGACCGGCCAGGACAACGCATTCGAGGACTACGTCCAGAGCCTTCATGCCGGTGCCCCGCCCCTTGTCATCGGCCGGTTCGCCACGAAGGCGGAGGCGGAGGCGGCCATGGCCGCTCGGAGGTGGCCGGTCCATGTTGCGGCCGTGCTGATTGGGGACGATTACTACACCGCCATGTTCGTTCCAGCCACGGGAAGAACCCACCTGGTCCGGGCAGAAACGCTGGACTTCTACCTCCAGGCCATGGCGGATGAACGGCTCAAGCCTTCGGGCCTGTCCTTCGCCACGAAGGAGGAGGCAGAGGCGTGGATGAACCAGCAGCCCACGCCGCCCCAACAGGTGCTCATCGACGTCGCGGGGGCGCCGTATCTGGCCGCCTACCACCACCGCATCGACTACCGCGTCCTC
>NZ_RAWQ01000353.1:0-5242 GCF_003668965.1 Corallococcus sp. AB030 | reverse complement strand
GGCGGGAGGGACGGTGGACATGAGCAGGCGGGATTCTAGACGGCTTCCGGCCCGCGCGGGCTGTCTGTCGGTGCAGGCCGTGCCCGGCAGGTGGGTAGCCGGGCACGGCGCGTCAAAAGCGTGCGTGCCAGTTTGTTTTCTCGCGGTGCGAGACGCCCGCGACGTCCGCGGGTTGGGATACTTCAGGATGAAAGCATCGCGGTGGCCCAGGTGGGCGCCAAGACAACGGCCGCCCTCCCCATGATGGGAAGGACGGCCGTGTCAGGACTTCGGTGCGGATGCGGCGTCAGTCGCCTTCGTAGATGCCGATGAGGCCCGGGGTGACGACGCCGGTCTTCGCGTTCTTGGTGCCCTCGAAGGAGACGAGGACGCGGCGCTTGCCGGCGGAGCGGTCGAACTGGATGTCGGACACGCTGCTGACGGAGGTGAGCACGTTGCCGAAGACGTCACCGCTGTACTTCACCGTGCCGCCGCCCTTCAGGCGCGTGATGCCGCCCCACCAGTTGGCGCCCACCCAGAGGCTTCCATCCCACGGGTCCGTCGCCACGGAAGAGGTCGGGGCCATCGCGGGGTTGCTGCCGCTGGCGGGCGCGTAGTTGACCAGGTCCTGCATCACCTTGGTCTCCACGGCTCCGTCGGCGCTCAGGCGGGCGAGGCCGAAGTAGAAGGAGCTCACCCACACGCCGCCGTTGGACGCCGGAGCCATGCCGGAGACGTTGTCGTCCACGCGCTGCGCAGCGGTGGGGTAGTTCGGCACGGCGTCAGGCCAGATGTCGAAGCGGTTCCATTCGTAGCCCGCGTCTTCCGTCTCGCTCTGGGCCGACCAGTAGTCGTCCCCGTTGGTGCCGTAGCGGAAGCGCGTGGAGCGGATCTGCCCGCCGAAGAAGACGTCGTGATTCTCCGTGATGGAGACGCCGTAGTAGCGGTCCGAGAGCAGCTCGCCCTTGGAGCCGGAGATGGCGGGGTGCACGTGCTCATAGAGTCCCGCGCACTCGAACTCCCACTTGAAGCCTTCGGTGTTCCAGGGGCGCGGATCCCAGCAGTACGACGGGACGATGCCGTTGAACTTCGCGTCGCCCATGGCGAAGCCGTGGTTGCCGCCGAACCAGACGACCTCCTTCACCGGGTCGTAGGCGATGCGGTAGACGGTGCAGAGCTTCTCGCGGCCACGCAGCTCCGCGCCCACCTTCTTGGGGCCGGTGTGGATGTCGTAGTGCACGACATCAATCGTGCCGTCCGCCTTGAGCATCACCTTGTCCGCGTCACCGCTCTTGTAGACGCTGGCGTCCGGCTCGCGGTGCGCGTTCTCCGCCTGATCCCATTCGTCCTCGCAGGTGGGCATGCCCGCCTTGGGCGGCTTGCCGGCGTAGCCGACGAACACCGTTCCGTCAGGGCCACCCGCCACGGAGATGACCTTGAGGTACGGCACTCCCGGCGGAGGACCACCCACTCCGTCGCGCATGCGGCCGAAGGGATGCAGTCCGTCGGACATCGTGAAGCGCTGGATGGAATTGGAGCCCTTCTTGATGAGGAACAGACCCTCCTCGCCGCCCGCGACCCAGACGTTGCCGCCCTGGTCCGCGGAGATGCCGTAGACGTAGCGCGGCGCGCCCTTCTCCTGGTTGTAGAACGTCCATCCCGGCGCTGAGGGCAGGGGATAGGTCTGCACCTGCTCTGGCATGCCCGCATCGGTGCCGGCATCCGTGCCCGCGTCGGTACCGGTTCCCGCGTCCGTGCCCGTGCCCGCATCCGTCCCGGTGCCCGCGTCGGTTCCAGCATCCGTGCTCGTCCCGGCGTCCGTGCCCGCATCCACTTCACCCGTGCCCGCGTCCGGCAACTGCGGATCCTCCACGGGCGTCACCGGCACCACCGGGTCATCCACCTGTCGCGTGTCGCCGTCGTCCCCGCCGCAGCCCGTCCACCCCAGCGCTCCCACCAGGAGGAGCGCTCCCGTCCACCGCCACCCGTGCCTCATATGCCGACCACCTCACACTGGGCCGGAGGAAGGTCCCCCGGCACGAAGCCATTGTTCGTGGCCATCAAGGCAAGGAGGGTGCCAGCCCCGGAGGGCCGGCCACCGTTGGGCCGTCGCCGGTGGGCGTCCGTTGCTCGACAGGGCGTGGGCAACCGTTTGCCCATTGTGTGAACGCCGGGGTCCCGGAGCGGCCCCCAACCGTGCTAGGGCCTGGGCAATGGCAGGCAACGACGCACGCGGCCGCACCCCGCTGTCCCTCGTGGGACAGGAGCCGGACCTCGTCTTCTACACACGGCAGGCCGCCGAACACGGCGGGCCCGTGCTCGTGCTGGGCGCCGCCAACGGCAGGGTGCCCTGGTCGCTCGCGGGCCACGGCTTCTCCACCGTCGGTGTGGACCCCTCCGAGGCGATGATCCGCTCCGCCGAGGAGCGCCGCGCCTCCGAATCGCCGGACGTCTCCGAGCGCACGCGCCTCATCGCCGCCGACCCCCGCGCGCTGCGGCTGCCGGAGCAGTTCCCCCTGGTGCTCGCCCCTCAGCACGCGCTGGGCCTGATGTCCGGCCGCGATGACCTGGAGGCGTTCCTCGCCACCGTGCGCCACCACCTGGCCCCCGGCGGCACCTTCATCTATGACGTGCTCAACGCCCCGCGCGAACCCGTGCTGCCTCGCGACGACGACGAGCCCGGCGCCGCCGTGGAGCCTCGCCGCCCCCTCTTCGCGCTGCACCTGCGCGAGCGGCGTCCGGCCGGCGGACAGAGCCCCATCCGCCGCCTCAAGCTGAAGCACTTCCTGCCGGAGGAACTGGAGACCGCCCTCACCGCCAGCGGCCTCACCCTTCGCGAGCGCTTCGGCCGCTTCGACGGCAAGCCCTTCGACCTGGAGGACCTGCGCCAGATTGGCGTCGCCGGGACCTGAGCGGCGTTCACCGCTCGAAGCGGTAGCCCAGTCCTCGCACGGTGAGGAAGTGCCGGGGCGCTTCCGGATCCGACTCGAACTTCAGCCGCAGCTGGCGCATGAAGTTGTCCACCGTGCGCGCGCTGCCCTCGTAGTGGTAGCCCCACGCGCCGGACAGCAGCTCCTCCCGGGTGAAGGTGCGGCCCGGGTGCGCCAGGAAGTGCGCCAGCAGCTTGAACTCCTGCGCCGTCAGCTCCACCTGCTGTCCATCGCGCGCCACCGTGCGCTGGGACAGGTCCACCCTCACGTCCCCGAACGTCACCGGCGGCGGCGTGATGCCCGTGGCCCCGAACCGGCGGCGCAGCACCGCCTTGATGCGCGCGAGCAGCTCCTGGAGCCCGAAGGGCTTCACCACGTAGTCGTCCGCGCCCAGGTTGAGGCCCAATATCTTGTCCGACTCCTGGCCCCGCGCGGACAGCACCACCACCGGCGTGTCACGGCCGCGCTGGCGCAGCTCGCGGATGACTTCGTAGCCGTTCAGCTCCGGCAGCATCAGGTCCAGCACCAGCAGGTCCGGTGCCTCGTCCAGCGCCTTGGCCAGGCCCGTGCGGCCGTCCTGGGCCTGGAGCACTTCGTAGCCCTCGAAGCGCAGGTTCATGGACACGCCGGTGAGGATGGACAGGTCGTCCTCCACCACCAGGATGCGCTGGGGCTTCTCCTCTTGAGGGACGGACGTGCTCATGCGCGGCTCACCGGGAGCTGGAGGGTGAAGCAGCTGCCCTGGCCGGGCTCGCTCTTCACGGTGATGCGGCCGCCGTGCGCGTCCACGATGCGCCTGCTGATGGCGAGCCCCAGGCCGCTGCCCTCCGTCTTGCGCGTGAGCAGGTTGTCCACCCGGTAGAAGCGCTCGAAGATGCGCTTGCGGTCCTTCTTGGCGATGCCCACTCCGTTGTCCTCCACCGACAGGTTCACGTGTCCGCCGTCTCTCTGTGCCCGGAGGGCGATTCTGCGGTGGGTGGGCCCACTGTACTTGTAGGCATTCTGCAACAGGTTGAGCAGCGCGCCCGCCACGGCGACCCGGTCCACGTCGACATGGGGGAGCCCGTCGTCCACCTTCACGGTGAACTCCATGCCGTCGCCGTGGCGCTGCGTGCGGAAGGCCACCACCGCCGCGTCCACCACGTCCGTCACCGGCAGGGACTCGCGCTGGTACACCTTGCGGCCGCTCTCGATGCGCGCCCAGTCCAGCACCCGCTCGATGAGGTCCGACAGGCGCTCGGTCTCCTTCGTGAGCAGGTCCAGCACCTCCTGCTGCTGCGCCGGGTCCTTCAGCCGGCCCAGGGCCAGCGTCTCGATGAACATCCGGATGGAGGTGAGCGGCGTGCGCAGCTCATGGCTCACCAGCGACACGAAGTCCGTCTTCATGCGCGACAGGCGCGCCTCGCGGTAGAGCACGCGGGCCGTGTAGCCCACGCCGAAGGTGAGCGTCAGGTAGAACAGGCCCAGCAGCACGCCGTACACGGCGCGGTTGCGCGTGGACGCGCTCGCCACCGGATCCTCGCCCATGGGCAGCACCACCAGGCGGAAGTCCTGCAACGGCGCGGACAGCACCCGCTCCGCGAGCACCGGCTGCCCCAGCGCGTTCTGCCGGGCCTGGGCCACCTCCGACATCAGCCGGTTGACGAGCCCGCCCTCGCTGGACGTGTCGCGCGGCACGGGCAGCAGCGTGAAGCGCACGGGCTCCGACGTGGCCCGGCCCTGCGCCTTGTCCGACAGGAGCGAGTCCAACGCCACGCCCGACAGCCGCACGCCCCGCACGGTGGCGCCCTGGCGCTCGGCGGCCACCATCACCGCGCGGCCGCTCGTGGAGAGCGAGAAGACGGTGGGCACGGTGGGCAGCGAAGCGGCTTCCGGCACCAGCGCCGCCAGGGACTCCGCCAGCTGCGGGTCCTTCGTGCGCACCAGACCGTTCTCCACGTGGAAGGTGCCGTCCGGGTCGGACAGCTCCTGGTCATCCGGCAGGAGGAAGGCCAGCCGCTCGCTGCCCACGCGCTCCAAGCGTCCGCTGTTGAGCGCGCGAGGCACCTCCGCGGACAGGTCCGCCAGCGTCCCCCGCCACGCGGCCTCCAGGCGTTTCTCCACCGCGGCGCGCTCGTTGATGATGGCCACGACGCCGAAGCCGGACAGGCCGGCCGACGGCAGCACGACCAGCAGGATGAGCAGCGCGAACGTGCGTCGGAAGCTGAGGATGACGGGCGCGGGACGAGACACGGCCCCCCGTGTCTACACGCGACGGCGGCCGGGTGCTCGCGGCTTTTGGGGGAGGGGGGAGTCTTCCCGACATTGTCCGGAGGCGCACGGCGGGTGGAGAG
>NZ_RAWQ01000352.1:0-5258 GCF_003668965.1 Corallococcus sp. AB030 | reverse complement strand
CGGGGGGTGGGGTGTTGGCGGGTGCGGGCGTCGGGCCGCCCTTGCAGGCGGAGGCGAGCACCGCGAGCGCGAGGACGGAGGAACGGAAGGAGCGCATGGGGCGCGCACTTCATCCCGCCCCCCTGTCGCTTTCAACCCGCTTCGAGCGTCAGCTCCGGCGCCGGCGGCCCAGGAGCGACATGGCCAGCAGCCCCAGCGTCGCGATGGCCGGCACCGACGTGCTGGTGCACCCACAGCCGCTGTCGTCGTCGGTCCCGCCGCCACCGCCATTGGGGTTGCCGTCGCCCGGATTGACGATGACGCCGCCACCGCCGTCGTTGCCGGTGCCGCCGTCCACGCCGCCGTCCACGCCGCCGTCCGCCGGCTGCTGCGCGATGATGAGCGGCGGCGAGAACGCCCGCGCCACGTTGCCCCACGAGGTGAGCTTGAGGTTGTCGGTCAACGTGCTGCTGCTGACGCCGTCATGCGCGACGAAGAGCCCCTCCGGGAAGGCCGTGCCCAGCGCGCCCGAGTAGGCCACCAGCCCGCGCGACTGCTCCACCGCGTCCGTGCCGCCGTCCTGCACCAGCTGGAACGCGCCCACCCGGCCCAGCGTGCGCCGGTCGAAGACGACGAAGGTGTTCGCGCTCGGATCCGTCGCCACGAGGTAGCCGTCCACCCCGGACGCCTCGTACAGCGCGAGGCGCCCCACGGACGTCAGGCCGCCGTCCCCCAGGCCCACCACCTGCGTGCCCAGGATGCCGGCGTCCGCGTCCGCGCCATAGCGGTAGAGCCCCTGCCCCTGCTGCGCCACGTAGAGCGCGCGGTACGCCGGGTCCACCACCAGCCCCATCACCCCACCCGCCGGGATGTCCCTCACCGGGGTCGCCGTGACGCCGCCGTCGGTGGGCGTCAGCTCGAACTGCCGCAGGCCGCCGGCCGCGAGCCCCCCGAAGGCCTGGATGGTCCCATCCGCCCCTCGGGCCAGCCGCACCGTCCCGTAGCTGACGCCCACGTCCAGAGGGGCCGTCGTGGGTGACAGGCGGGTGAGCCCGCCACCATCCGCCGTGGCATCCATCACGTAGGGAACGAGCCCCGACAGCGTGGGGTTGGCGCTGAGCACCAGCGCCGCGTTCGTACCGCCCGCCAGCGGGAAGCCGCCCAGCACGTCCACGCTCACGGACGTGCCCTCGGTGTTGCCCTGCACCTCCCCGCCGTCCAGGGCGTAGGTGAACAGGCCGTTGTTCTGGTCCGCCGTGATGAGTCGGCTCGCGGCCGGGTCGGCCGGGTTCACCCACAGGGCCACGTCGTTCACGGTACCGCCCCCGGAGCGCGCTCCGGGCTGGGTCTGCACGGTGTAGGGCACCGCCACGGGAGCCGTCTGGGCCCCCGCCGCCGTGCTCATGAGCACGACCGTCAATGCAGGGAGGGAGAGGTTGCGCATGGGCGGCTCCTGGGCAGGTCGCTCCCTACCTAGGCATAGGCACGTCACTCTTCAAGTTCCCTGAAACCCTGGAACGGTTGGCAGGAGGCGAAAGCCTCGGGTACAACGAACAGCGTCTCCCAGCGAACAGACAAGGGCCATGGCCAAGCGCGCACTCATTACTGGCATCACGGGGCAGGACGGCAGCTATCTGGCGGAGCTGCTCCTCAAGAAGGGCTACGAGGTGCACGGCATGGTGCGCCGCTCTTCCGAGGAGAAGTTCGAGCGCATCGCGCACCTGCAGGGAAAGGTGACGCTGCACCAGGGCGACCTGCTGGATCAGTTCTCGCTCGCGGCGCTCTTGAACCTCACCCAGCCGGACGAGGTCTACAACCTGGCGGCGCAGTCCTTCGTGCCCACCAGCTGGAACCAGCCGGTGCTCACCGGTGAGTTCACCGCGCTGGGCGTGACGAAGATGCTGGAGGCCATCCGCCACACCCGCCCGCAGGTGCGCTTCTACCAGGCGTCCTCCAGCGAGATGTTCGGCAAGGTGCTGGAAGTCCCGCAGTCGGAGGACACGCCCTTCTACCCGCGCAGCCCGTACGGCGTGGCGAAGGCGTACGGCCACCACATCACGGTGAACTACCGCGAGTCCTTCAAGCTCTTCGCGGTGAGCGGCATCCTCTTCAACCACGAGTCGCCCCGCCGTGGCCTGGAGTTCGTCACGCGCAAGGTCACGTACAACGTGGCGCGCATCAAGATGGGCCTCCAGGACACGCTGCCCATGGGCAACCTGGACGCCAAGCGCGACTGGGGCTTCGCGGGCGACTACGTGGACGCCATGTGGCGCATGCTCCAGCAGGAGACGCCGGAGGACTTCGTCGTCGCCACCAACGAGACGCACACCGTGCGGGAGCTGGTGGAGATCGCCTTCTCGCGCGTGGGCCTGGACTACCAGAAGCACGTGAAGATCGACCCCGCGTTCGTGCGCCCCGCGGAGGTGGACCTGCTCATCGGCAAGTACGACAAGGCCAAGGAGAAGCTCGGCTGGGAGCCCACGGTGCGCTTCAAGCAGCTCGTGGAGATGATGGTCGACGCGGACCTGGAGCGAGTGAAGGCAGGACAGCGGTAAGATGCGCGTCCTCGTCACGGGAGCGGATGGATTCGTCGGCCGTCATGCGTGCGCTACCCTTCGGGCGGCCGGCGATGAAGTGGTGGAGGTGCACGGGCCTCGCGGCGAGGGCATCAGCAGCACCGCGTTGCACTTCGACATCGCCGATGAGGCGAAGGTCAAGGCGGCGGTCTCCGAGGTGAAGCCGGACGCGGTGCTGCACCTGGCCGGCTTCAGCTCGGTGGCCAAGAGCCACCAGAACCCCGCGCGCGTCTTCGCGGTGAACACCATGGGCGTGGTGCACCTGCTCACCGCCCTGCGTGAGAGCGCCCCCAAGGCGCGAGTGCTGCTGGTGGGCTCTGGTGAGGTGTACGGCCCGGTCGCGGAGGGAACGCGTGCCGAGGAGTCCCACCGGCACGTGCCGCTCAGCCCCTACGCGGCGTCGAAGTCCTCGGGGGAGCTGGCCGGCGAGCAGTTCTTCCGCAGCTACGGCATGGAGGTCATCCTCGCCCGGCCCTTCAACCACCTGGGCGCGGGGCAGGACCCCACCTTCGTGGTGCCGTCGTTCGCGGCGCAGATCCGCGCCATCGCGCTGGGCACGGTGGACCCCATCCTGCGCACGGGAAACCTGGACGCCATCCGGGACTTCTCCCACGTGAAGGACGTGGTGGACGCGTACCGGCTGCTGCTGCTCAAGGGCGAGGCCGGCCAGGCCTACAACGTAGGCAGCGGCGAGGGCCGCACCATCCGGAGCCTGCTGGAGGAGATGCTCCAGCTGTCCGGCGTGCAGGCGAGCATCGAGCTGGACCCGGCGCGGCTGCGCCCCTCGGACATCCCCAGCCTCGTGGCGGACCCGGGCAAGCTGCGCGCGCTGGGCTGGGACCCGAAGCTCACCGTCGCGGATGCGCTGCGCGACGTGCTGGGCCCCCGGGTGGGCTCGCACTGACGCACCGCTGGCGCACCTTACGTAGGGCGCGCCAGCGACTGCCACGCCTCCAGGCGCCGGTCCAACGCGGTGAGGGCCCACAGGTCCGCCGCGTTGCCCGGCTTCACGGCGGCCAGGTCCCGCTGGAGGTACTCGCGGGCCTGCACCTCACCCCACTCCGACAGGATGCGCAGGGCCATCAGCGACGGCTTGCGCGCGACGAGCCGCAGGAGCACGTCCTGCACGCGCGGACTGCGCTCTGCGTCCGCCAGCCGCTGCACGGCCTCGTGACGGCCCTCCGGCGTGGAGTCCTCCGCCTCCAGGGGCGCGGCCAGCTCCGCGAAGCGCGCCTCGTCCAACAGCGCCGCGGGACGCCGGCTCTCCCAGTGCTCCACCGTCACGGTGGTGCGGCCCCGGGCCACGCACTCGCGGCGGATGCCGTCGTTCTTGAGCACGTCCAGCACCCGCTCCGGCGCGGGCGTGCCGCCCTCCACCGTGCGCAGCGCGCGCTGGGACAGCATCGGGGACTGGCCCAACAGGTGCGTGCGCAGCACCGTGGCCTCCACCGTCTTCTCGTTCCCGGGCGGCACCCGGTCCCACTTGAGGAACACCTCCGCGATGCCGCGCTCGCGCACGTACCAGCGGTACTCCAGCCACACCGCGCCACCCCGCTCCGCGAAGCGGGGGTCCGAGGGCTCGTGGAGGCGAGGCGCACCCTCCCGCGTACCGGTGAAACAGCGGTCCAACAGCTTCTGGGCTTCTTGAAGTCGCATGGGGAGCGGACGGCCATTGTAGGGCCCCCAGTCAGGTTCCTCCATCGCCGCACGTTCGTGTCACTATTACACGAAGATTTCAAGGAGGCCTGGGATGGGCACGACGACGACGGCGCGGTTCACGTTCTTCTGGAAGGAAGATTCCTTCTTCTCGCAGTGGCACCCGTCCGTCTTCACGGTGGACGGCGTGCGGTACACCTGCGCGGAGCAGTACATGATGGCGGGCAAGGCGCGCCTGTTCGGTGACACGCGCGTGCTGGAGCAGATGCTGCGCGCCGCTACGCCCAAGCAGCACAAGGCGCTGGGCCGCAAGGTGACCCCGTTCGACGCGGCCCTCTGGGAGCGCGAGCGTGAGCGCATCGTCTACGAGGGCAACCACGCGAAGTTCACCCAGCACCCGCACCTGTTGGAGGCGCTGCTCGCCACGGCGGGCACGGAGCTGGTGGAGGCCAGTCCCCTGGACCGCATCTGGGGCGTGGGGCTCTCCGCGGAGAACCCGCTCATCCAGGATCCGTCCAAGTGGCGGGGGCTGAACCTGCTGGGCAAGGTGCTGACGCGCCTGCGCGAGGACCTCCTCGCGCAGGGCCATGCACCTGTCAGAACTTGAAGTTGGCGGACTGGTCCGGCACGCCGTTGAAGTCCAGGTGGAGCGTGGCGTGGTCGCCGTGGCCCTTCTCGCTCCACTCCTGCTTCAGCGTGGACAAGTCAAAGGCCAGTTCCTTGTAGACCATCGCCTTGCACCGGTCGTTGTTCGCGTCGTGGAGCAGCGTGAGCTCCGCGCGCGGCTCACCCGCGGCCGTCTTGGTGAAGCGCCCGTCCCACGCGAGGCCGTAGCGGTGCTCCTTGCAGCCGCCGCCGTGGCGGACGTTGAGCGTGAGCACGTTGCCCTTCACGCTCTGCGATTCAATGCCGAGCGGGTCGCGGGGCGCGGGCGTCTCCGTGATCTCCAGGGGCATGACGATGGGCGCCTCCTGGTTCTCCGCCTCCGCCGCGGGCGACTCGGCCTTCTTCTCCGGGGGCGTCACGGGGGTGGGCGGCGCCTCCTCC
>NZ_RAWQ01000351.1:0-5290 GCF_003668965.1 Corallococcus sp. AB030 | reverse complement strand
TCCCCGCTCCTGCCCCCCGGTCTCCTGGAACGTCTGCTGGCGGAAGCCATGGGCCGGGGCGCGGACTTCGCGGAGGTGTACGTGGAGCGAACGTCCACCACCGCCGTGGTGCTGGAGGAGCAGCGCATCCGCAGCGCGCAGGTGGGCCTGGTGCAGGGCGTGGGCGTGCGGGTCATCGCCGGGGCCAAGGTGGGCTATGCCTACTCCGACGACTGGGACGAGGCCGCGCTCGTCCGCGCCGCGCGCACCGCCGCGATGATCGCCCAGGGCGGCGGCTCCGAGCGCGCCTACCCCGTCAAGCGCGTGCCGGTGCCCAGCCACTACCGCGTGGCCCAGCCGCTGGAGGACGTGGCGGTGGCGCGCAAGACGGCGCTCCTCACCCGCGCGAACACGGCGGCCCGCGCCTTCGACTCGCGCATCCAGCAGGTGAACGCGTCCTACGTGGATCAGACCAAGCGCATCGCCGTGGCCAACACCACCGGCCGCTTCAGCGAGGACACGCAGGACCAGTCCCGCATGAGCGTGCACGTGGTGGCGCTGGGGAAGAACGGCGAGCGGCGCACCGGCATGTACGGCAGCGGCGGCCGGGTGTCCTTCAGCTACTGGGACGGCGTGACGCCGGAGTCCGTGGCGGAGGAGGCCGCGCGCCAGGCCATCGCCACGCTGGGCGCGGTGGACTGCGTGGCGGGGCCGCAGACGGTGGTGCTGGCGCCGGGCTGGAGCGGCATCCTCCTGCACGAAGCCGTGGGCCACGGCCTGGAGGCGGACTTCATCCGCAAGGGCACGTCGCTGTTCGCGGGCAAGCTGGGGGAGAAGGTGGCCTCGGAGCTGGTGACGGTCATCGACGACGGCACGGTGTCCAGCGCGCGCGGCTCCATCAACATCGACGACGAGGGCGTGCCCGGCGAGCGCAAGGTCCTCATCGAGAACGGCGTCCTCAAGGGCTACCTCTATGATCAGCTCAACGCGAAGCTGATGAACCAGCGCTCCACGGGCAGCGGCCGGCGGGAGTCGTTCAAGAGCCTGCCCCTGCCGCGCATGACGAACACCTTCCTGGCGCCCGGAGACCACGCGCCGGAGGACATCCTCAAGGAGGTGAAGCGCGGGCTGTACTGCGCCACCTTCGGCGGAGGCCAGGTGGACATCAGCAACGGCAACTTCGTCTTCGAGGTCAGCGAGGCCTACCAGATTGAAGACGGCAAGCTGGGCCGCCCGGTGAAGAACGCCATCCTGATTGGCGTGGGGCCGGAGGCGCTGAAGAACATCAGCCGCGTGGGCTGCGACCCGATGCCGGACCCCGGCATGGGCGTCTGCGTGAAGGACGGGCAGATGATGCCCGTGGGGGTGGGCCTGCCCACCGTGCGCATCGACAACGTCACCGTGGGCGGAACGAAGGTCGGCTGAGGACAACCGTGAACTACGAACAGCTCGCGAAGAAGGTCGTTCAGCGCGCCGTGAAGAAGGGCGCGAAGCAGGCGGAGGCGTATCTGGAGGTGGGCCGCCAGAGCAGCGTGCGCGTCCGCGAAGGGCAGATTGAGGACCTCACGGAGGCCACCAGCAAGGGCCTGGGCATCCGGGTCATCGTGAAGGACCGGCTGGGCTTCGCGTACACGTCCGACTTCACGCCCGCGGGCCTGGAGCGCGTGGTGGACCTGGCCGTGCAACTGGCGGAGGCCGCCGCGCCCAACAAGCTCAACGGCCTGCCCGGCGCGAAGGACCTGGGCAAGCGTGGCGACACCGGCATCCTCTTCGACCCCAAGGTCGCGAACCTGCCCGGGGACTGGAAGATACAGGCCGCGCTGGAGGCGGAGCGCGCGGGCCGGGCCCAGGACGCGCGCGTCGTCACCTTCGACTCCGTGTCCGCCGGTGACTTCGTGGCGGAGGTGTACCTCGCGTCCAGCGAGGGCACGTCCGGCGGCTACTCCGGCACGTACGTGTACCTGGTCGCGGTGCCGGTGGCGTCGCAGAACGGGCAGCTCCAGACGGGCTACTGGCTGGACTACAAGCGCTTCCTGGACGACCTGGAGTCGCCCGAGTCCATCGGCCGCGAGGCCACGAAGCGCGCCGTGCGCATGCTGGGCGCGAAGCCGGTGAAGACGCAGCAGGTGCCGGTGGTGTTCGACCCGCTGGTGGCCGCGAGCTTCGTGGGCAACCTGTCCCAGGCCGCCAACGGCAACGCCGTGTACCAGCAGTCCAGCGTGCTCGCGCCCCACCTGGGCAAGCGGCTCGCGGGAAAGCACGTCACGCTGGTGGATGACGGCCTGCTGCCCCGGGGCCTGGCCACCGCGCCGTTCGACGGAGAGGGCGTCCCCACGCGCCGCACGCCCATCCTGGATCAGGGCGTGCTGTCCGGCTTCCTCTACGACGCCTTCACCGCGCGCAAGGCGAAGGCGCGCACCACGGGCAACGCGTCGCGCGGCTACAGCGCGCTGCCGGGCATCGGCACCACCAACCTCTACCTGGAGAAGGGCACGAAGACGCCGGAGGAGCTGATCCGCGAAGTGCCCCAGGGCCTCTACGTCACCGCCCTGCTGGGCCACGGCGCGGATCCGGTGTCCGGGGACATGTCCTGCGGGGCCAACGGCCTTTGGATCGAGAACGGTGAGCTGACCCACCCGGTGCAGGAGGTGACCGTCGCGGGCCACCTCCTCCAGATGTTGAAGGACGTGGACGCGGTGGGCAGCGACCTCCAGTTCCGGGGTGGCAGCGTGGGTGCGCCCACTGTCCGCTTCCGACAGCTCACCGTGTCGGGCGCGTAGCCAGCCCGGCCCGGTCGCCTACGCTCGCGGACCTCCTCCCCCAACGGTACGAGGTCCGTGCGCATGGCCGCGAAGTCCGCTCGCAAGTCCGCCCCCGCGAAGTCGAAGTCGGCCACGCCGCGCAAGCCGCGCCGCAAGAAGGCCGAACCGAAGTCGCGGGGCCTGAGCGCGGCGGAGGTGGCGAGCGAGGCCGTGGCCTTCCCCGACGCCCTCCTCCAGGCCGTGCGCGAGGACGGCGGACAGGTGCTGTCCGTCTACCGCGACCCGCTGGGCGGACACCCCGTCGTCTTCGCCGTGCTCCCCATCGACAAGGTGGAGCCCACGCCCTACCAGCGCGACCTGTCCGAGCCCCACGTCAAACGGCTCGCGACCGCCATGGAGCGCCTGGACCGCTTCCTCGACCCTGTCATCGCGGTGCGCATGAACGGCCGCTACTGGACGCCCAACGGCAACCACCGCCTCAACGCCAGCAAGCTGCTGGGCGCGAAGTCCATCGTCGCGCTGCTCCTGCCGGACGAGGACGTGGCCTACCAAATCCTCGCCCTCAACACGGAGAAGGCCCACAACCTGAAGGAGCGCTCGCTGGAGGTCATCCGCATGGCGCGGGGCCTCGTCGGCGCGAACCGCCAGGGCAAGGAGTCCGCCTTCTCCCACCTCTTCGAGGAGCCCTCCTTCCTCACCCTGGGCGCCGCCTACGAGAAGCGCCCCCGCTTCTCCGCGGGCGCCTACCACCCCTTCGTCAAGGTGGTGGACGGCTTCCAGGACGTGCCGCTGGCACAGGCCCTGGCCGTGCGCGACGCCCAGGCGGAGCAGCTGCTGGAGCTGGACGACGCGGTGGTCGCCGTCGTCAACGCCCTCAAGGAGCGAGGCCTCCAGAGCCCCTACCTCAAGAACTTCGTCGTCGCCCGGCTCAACTTCCTGCGCTTTCGCAAGGACGGCCCACCTCCCACCTTCGAAACCACCGTGCGCCGCATGCTGACCAGCGCCCTGCGCTTCAACGTGGACAAGGTGCGCCGCGAGGACATTGGCCGCATGGGCGGCGGGCCCATGGAACCGGACGAAGAGCAGGCCTGATGGGAATGGGGATTGCAGGGCAGTGTTGAGAGGCCCCGCACTCCCATGACATCTCCCACGGTCCTGGTCGTCGACGACGACCGCGCCAACCTTGATTCCGTCGCCCGCATCTTCCAGCGGGAAGGCTTCGCCACGTTGTCCGCCGCGCAAGGCACGGAGGCGCTGGAGATGCTCCGGCGCCCCGAGGTCAGCGTCATGGTCACCGACCTGATGATGCCCGGCATGGACGGCCAGGAACTGCTCAAGGCCAGCCGCGCCATCCGCCCGGACGTGGAGGTGGTGCTGATGACCGCCTACGGCACGGTGGAGACGGCCGTGGCCGCCATGAAGGACGGCGCCTACGACTTCATCACCAAGCCCCTCAAGCGCCACGCCCTGGTGAAGGCCGTGCAGAAGGCGCTGGAGAAGCAGGCGCTCGTCCAGGAGAACACCTCCCTCAAGGCGAAGCTCGCGGAGATCAACCCCTCGGGCGGGCGCGCCATGGTGGGCCAGTCCCCCGCCTTCCGCGCCATGCTGGACACCATCCGCCAGGCGGCGCCCTCCACCGCCACGGTGCTCTTGCTGGGCGAATCCGGCACCGGCAAGGAGCTGGCCGCCAGAGCGCTGCATGAGCACTCCGCCCGGGCGAAGCAGTCCTTCATCGCCGTCAACTGCGGCGCCATTCCAGAGAGCATCCTGGAGGCGGAGCTCTTCGGCGTGGAGCGCGGCGCGTACACCGGCGCCGTCACCCGCCGAGAGGGCCGCTTCGAGCGCGCCAGCGGCGGCACCCTCTTCCTGGACGAGGTGGGCGAGATGCCCCTCTCCGCGCAGGTGAAGCTCTTGCGCGTGCTCCAGGAGGGAGAGCTGGAGCGGCTGGGCGGCACGCAGACGGTGAAGGTGGACGTGCGGCTGGTCGCCGCCACCAACAAGGACCTGCAGAAGGAGGTCGCCGAAGGGCGCTTCCGCGAGGACCTCTACTACCGCCTGCACGTGGTGGAGATCCGCGTGCCCGCGCTCGCGTCGCGCCGCGAGGACATCCCGCTCCTGGCGGAGGCCTTCCTGCGCCGCTTCTCCGCGAAGAACGGCAAGGTGCTGCGCGGCTTCTCCCCGGACGCCCTGGGCGTGCTGGAGAACTACGCGTGGCCCGGCAACGTGCGTGAGCTGGAGCACGCCGTGGAGCGCGCCGTGGTGCTGGCCCGCACGGACGTGCTGGAGGCCAGCGACCTGCCGGAGTCCGTGCGCAAGGGGCCCCTGGGCTCCGCCGGCCAGCTGGTCATCCCCATCGGGACGCCCATGGAGGAGATCGAAAGGCGCGTCATCCACGAAACCCTGCGCCACACGCGCGGGGACAAGACGCTCGCCGCCCGCCTGCTGGGCATCGCCGCGCGCACCATCTACCGCAAGCTCGAGCGCGAGCAGGGCGGCCCGGACGCGCCTCCAGTCCCCCCCTCCCCTCCCACCAACGCGGACTGACAGGC
>NZ_RAWQ01000350.1:0-5238 GCF_003668965.1 Corallococcus sp. AB030 | reverse complement strand
TATGCGATCGTCGGCAGCGTCAGATGTGTATAAGAGACAGGCGTGAAGGGACACACGTCGGTGATCATGATGCCGTGCGCGGCGCTCACCGCGCCCGTCTTCAGCCCGGCCTGGAGCGCGGCGCCCAGCGCCACCGCCTCGTCGGGGTGCACGCCGTCGCGAGGCTCGCGCCCGAAGTATTCGGCGACCAGCCGGCGCACCAGCGGCACGCGCGAGCTGCCACCCACCAGCACCACCTCCGCGATGGACTTCTTCGCCAGCTTCGCGTCCTTCAGCGCGCTCTCCATCGGTTCGAGCGTGGAGCGCACCAGGTCCGTGATCAGCGCCTCGAACCTCGCGCGCGTCACCTCCACCTCCAGGGACGCGGGCGTGCCGCCCCGGCCCGGCGCGAGGAATGGCACGATGACCGGCGTGGCCTCCACGGACGTGAGCGCGATCTTCGCGGCCTCCGCCGCCGCCTTGAGCCGCACCTGCGCCGCCAGGTTCCCGGCCAGCGACACGCCGTGGGCGCGCTCGAACTCCGCGCCCAACCACGCGGCCAGCGACTGGTCGAAGTCACTGCCTCCCAGCTGGTTGTTGCCCGCGGAGGCCTTCACGTCCAGCACGCCCTGGAACATCTCCAACACCGACACATCGAACGTGCCGCCGCCCAGGTCGTACACCAGCACGTACTGCTCGGCGTCCAGGTGGTTCACGCCGTACGCGAGCGCAGCGGCGGTGGGCTCGTTGAGCAGCCGCTCCACCTTGAGCCCCGCCAGTTCTCCCGCGTCCTTGGTCGCCTGTCGCTGCGCATCGCTGAAGTAGGCGGGCACCGTGACCACGGCCTCCGTCACCGCGCCGCCCAGCGCCCGCTCCGCGTCCTCGCGCAGCGCACGCAGGATGAGCGCGGAGATCTCCGTGGGGCTGTAGCGCCGGTCCCCGAGCATCACCGGCAGGTCGCGGCCCATGCGCCGCTTCACCTCCGCGATGGTGCGCTCCGGATGCACGAGCAACTGCGCGCGCGCGGACTCGCCCACGTGGAGCCGACCCTCCGCGTCCAGCCCCACCACCGACGGCGTGAGGCGCTGCCCCAACCGGTTGGTCAGGAGGTTGGGACGGCCCGCGCTGTCGAGCGCGGCCACCAGGGAGTGCGTGGTGCCCAGATCAATGCCAACGACGTGACTCATGAGAAGTGAACCCAGGGCCTTTCGGCGAAGGACCGCGAACGGCGGACTAGGACTCCGGCGGCGTCCACGGCTGCGCGGGCACGGCGACGGTGGCGGCTTCCGATGCCGCGTACATGCGGCGCAGCTGATCCAGCCCCTCTTCGCCGATCCCCGCCTCGCGAGCGATCTCCATCGCGCGCTCCGGCGATGCGTGGGTCACCCACTTCCACTTGTACGAAGCGATGAGCCCCGCGATGCAGGACAGCGCGAGCACGCCTGGGACGATGGCGTCCGTCTGCTCGTGATCGCCGAAGGCGACGAAGCCGACGACGAGCGAGATGAGCCCCGCGACGATGAACAGGAAGCGCGCCCACGCCACGAGCACGGACTTGCCACTCATGGAGATGGCCTGCCCGCGCCAGCCATCGCCCTCCTCCGCCGTGACAAGCCAGCCCTCCAGCGGAATGAGCGGCACGAAGTTGATGTGACCGAACTTCGTCGCGACGAAGCCCAGGCCTGGAATCTCATCGACCTTGCCAAAGAGCCTCGAACCGAAAATGACCATGTGCTTCCCCCTCAAAACCGTCGCGCCGTGCCGCGAAGGCACCCGGGCGCGTGCGCGCGAATCCTGCGGCACCCGGGCGAACACGCGCAATCCCCCGCCCCGGGTAGGACAGCGCCTCACGACCCCGTGGGCCACCGCCCTCCAGAACATACGGACCAGGCGGGAAAGACTGGTTCCACGACACCCGGAGTGACCCTGCCCTCCGACGCCGCGTCGCTCAGCGCCGGTGCACGCAGCGGAACCCCACCCCCGTCAGGCCGTTCTTCGGATAGGCGAGGCCCCGGTGGGCGGACCGGAACAGGGCAGGCATGTGATTGAGCCAGGAGCCCCCACGGTGGACGGGCTTCTCCGGCACGCCAGAGGGTTCTGAAGGCGCGTCCTCGCCCAGCCGCTCCTGGTAGCCGGTGGCGGTCCACTGCCACACGTTCCCGGCCATGTCGCAAAGCCCCCAGCCGTTGCATCGCGGCCCGGCGTGGACCACCGGAGCCGTGCCACCAAGGCAGCCGCGCGACGTGCACGACACCGAGCCGACCACGTGCTCCGCGTCGAACGACTCGCCCCACCAGAAGGCGGAGGCTGTCGAGGCACGCACGGCGTACTCCCACTCCGCCTCCGTGGGAAGTGCACCGCCCACGAGCTCGCAGTAGGCCCGTGCGGCGCGCCAGTCCACGCAGTTCACCGGATGGTCCGTGCGCTCGGAGTCCAGGTTGCAGCGGCCGAGCCATTCCGCTGGGGTCTCCGCATCGGTCCACCAACGCGCTTGCGGATCCTTCGCGCGCACCTGCTCACGTCGAGCCGCGAAGGCCCGCGCCGTCACGGGCGTCACGTCCATCTGGAAGCGCTCGAACGCGACCTCCGTCCGGGGCCCTTCGTCCACATCCCGCCCCGGCTCGCCCGCCGGTGAGCCCATCTCGAAGCGCCCGGCCGGCAGCCACACCGATTCAGGCGGGGGCACGGGCTCCACGCGAGCGGAGCGTGGAGCCGTGCCTTCTTTCGCTGTTCCACAGCCCGCCATGAACACAAGGAGGGCGGCGCCCGAACGCACCCGGAAGGAAGTCGAAGTCATCCCAGGGACTATCGCTCCACGCCCTTCAGCAACGACAGGATGAAGGCGCCGTACGCATCCTTCATCGGCAGCTCGTAGTCCACCTTGAGGCGGCGGCGCTCCGCGAGGACCGTCTCCCCAGTCCTCGGGTTGCGAGCCTCCTTCGCGTACGTCTCCCGGTAGAGCCCCGTCCCGCGCTTCTGCCAGTTCGGCACGTCGTTGAAGTTCACACCCCGCTGGAAGAGCAGCTCGTTCTTCTCCGCCACCGACAGGCGCGTGAGCATGCTCGTGGCCTCCGCCACATTCTTCCCTTCGCGACGCAGGCTCCAATAGCAGTGCGCGTTCAGCGCGTTCCGGACCGCGTCCTCGTTGCGCCAGCGGAAGTAGTCGCGCACGAGTTCCGCGTTCGGCAGCTCGCAGATGCGGCAGTCGAACACGGCCAGGTCTCCCAGGAGCAGCGAGAACTTCGCGCTCGCCTCCCCCGCGAGGATGGAGTTGAGCTTGCGCGTCTTGCGCCCGAAGGCGTCCTCGTCCGGGTGGAAGAGCAGCGAGATTTCGTCGCTCTGCGTGTAGCCGTAGACGACCCGGAAGCCGCAGTCCATCAGGTGCCCGGTCGTCGCGACCATCAGGTCGCGTACGCGCACGTCGAAGGGGCTCTCGAAGGCGTGCACCTCCTTCGTCAGCCGCGTGAAGCCGCGCCCATCGATGCGCGCCACCATGAACACGCCGGGCAGCACGCACAGGTCGTGCGCGGTCTCGAACACGCGCATCTTCTCGTCCAGCTCATCGAACTTCACGTTGCCACTCCTCCACGGTGAAACCGTCCGGCCCCAGCCGGACGAAGAAAAGCGCGTCGAAGCCCTCCTCGGGATGGGGGACCTGCAATCGCTTGTACGTCCCGAGCACGCCCACCAACGGCACGCGCTGCTCCGCCGGGCGCTGATCATTCCGCAGGAGCGCGTCCGCGACCTTCGACTGGAAGTAGAGCCCCACCACGCGGAAGCCGAACTGCTTCGCGGCCGCGATGTAGCGGGAGCGCTCCGCCACCGTCGGATTGGTGTTGTCCACCACGAAGGGCTGCTTTGCTTCCAGGCACGCGCGCAGCAGCACCTTCTCCCGGTGCCGCGTCTTGAGCATGTCCAGGCTCAGGCGGACGTGCGTGGTGAAGAAGCGCTCCCGGTAGAAGCTGCTCTTCCCCGCCCCCTGGATGCCCGTGAAGATGACCGCTTCCATGCCGCCCCTCCCTCCCACGAAGGCCGCTCGCGGGGACTTTGGGACGCTCAGGCGCGGGGAAACCCGACAGGCCCCCGGACGCCCGCCCGTCGGCGGCTACACGACAGCGCCTCTTCCAGAAGGTGGACCCGCCCGGGCTGGCTGTTGTATCCCCAGAGTGCCGGAGCGGTCCGGGTGAACGCCGGCCATCGCAGGCATGGATGGCGGGAGGAAAGTCCGGGCTCCAGAGGGCAGGGTGCTGGCTAACGGCCAGTCGAGGCGACTCGCAGGAAAGTGCCACAGAAAACAGACCGCCCGTTCCCGCAAGGGGGCGGGTAAGGGTGAAACGGTGCGGTAAGAGCGCACCGCGTCCGGGGTGACTCGGACGGCACGGTAAACCCCACCTGGAGCAAGAGCCAATAGGAGCGCGTCCCCGAAAGGGGACAGGGATGGCCCGTCCCATGCGTTCGGGTTGCTCGCTGATGAGGTCCCTGGGCAACCAGGGCCCTAGATGAATGTTCGCCGCCCATCCCGAAAGGGGTGGGGACAGAACCCGGCTTACAGGGCCGCTCCGGTTTTTTCCCTGTTACTTGCCCACGGGGACCTGCGCCAACAGCAGGCGCCCCCGGCCGTCGTTGCGCACCGCCTCCGGGTTGGTGATGGGCAGCCGTGCGTCGTTGCGCGGCTCCCACAGCCCCATCCACACATTGACGGCGCGCGGCGACGCGCCCTGCGGCAGGGCGATGACGAACTCGTCCTTCACCGTCTCGCCCACCTTCCACTGCGTGGTGGGGTACAGGCCGCCCGCGGGCTTGTGGTCCACGTTGAGGCGCTCCATGCGCCCGTCCGCGTCCTCCAGGTGCACGAAGACGAGGTAGTCCTCTTCAATCGGCTGGAGCACCTTGAAGAAGACGGTGACGCGCGCCTGGTCCCCCACGGGGATGCGGCCCGGCTGCACGGACGCGCCCACCACCTCCACCTTGCCGCCCAGATTGGCGCCGCTGCGGATGGACAGCGGGGGCACCTGGGCGACGGTGGCCGCGCGGCGCTCCTGGTCGCTGGCCCCTCCGGGGGCCTCCACGATGCAGGCGCTGGAAGTCCCCAGGAGGACGGAGGCGGTCAACAGGACGTTCAGGGGCGGAAGGCGCATGACGGAGGCCTGTTCTACCCGGCCACGGGCGCTGCATCCAACTGCGCGTTGGTGTATGCGGAGCGGCGATGAAGACCCCGAGCCCCCTCGACGCACTCCTGGCGCAGGCGCCCCCCGCTCC